>CAMAWZ010000158.1 GCA_945861995.1 Pseudorhodobacter antarcticus | reverse complement strand
AACCGTGTTCGTATCCGCGACCCCCGCGAAGTGGGAGTTAGAGCAAACAGGCGGTGTGTTTACCGAACAGGTTATCCGCCCTACGGGCCTGATTGACCCTGCCATCGAAATTCGCCCTGTGGAAATGCAAGTCGATGATTTGCTGGACGAAATTCGCCGCGTCGCCGCCGTTGGACTGCGTATTTTGGTCACCACACTGACGAAACGCATGGCCGAAGACCTTACTGAATATTTCCACGAACAGGGCATCCGCATTCGCTATATGCACAGCGATATTGATACCATCGAACGCATTGAAATCCTGCGCGATTTGCGGCTGGGGGCGTTTGACGTGCTGGTGGGTATCAACCTGTTGCGCGAAGGTTTGGACATTCCCGAATGTGGGCTTGTGGCGATTTTGGATGCCGATAAAGAAGGCTTTTTGCGGTCTGAAACATCGCTGATCCAAACCATAGGCCGCGCCGCGCGCAACTCTGATGGGCGGGTGATAATGTATGCCGACCGCATCACCGGCAGCATGGAACGCGCCATTGGCGAGACGACCCGTAGGCGCGATAAACAGATTGCCTACAACACCTTGCACGGCATTACCCCCACGACGATTCGCAAAAATGTCGATGACGTGCTGCACAATATGTGGAACGGCGACACCGATCAGGCGCGGGTGACCGCCAAATTGGACAAACCGATGTACGGCAGCAATCTGGCCGCGCATCTGGACGCGTTGCGGGTGAAAATGCGCAAAGCCGCCGAGAATTTGGAATTTGAAGAAGCCGCCCGTTTGCGCGATGAGGTCAAACGCCTAGAGGCGGTCGAACTTGCCATCGCAGACGATCCGCTGGCCCGCCAATCGGTGATTGAAGACGCGGTTGAAGATGCGGTCGCAATGGCAGGCCGCAGCACGGCGGGGCGGGCAGGGCAACGTGGCGGCAAGGCGCGGCGGAGGAAGTAGGATGTTCAAAAATGCATGGGAGAGCCATGCATAAATGAATACCTTGCGCTAATTGTCGTTCACATCCCGATCCCACAGCTTCACTTGCCCTTCAACGCGGCCAAAAAAGCGCTTTAGGATTAACCACGCCACAAAAGACAGCACGGCGAAAACCAGCAATAGCAGTGGAAAGCTGGCAGTGATGCCAAGCGCTACCACAAGGCCAGTGACCACCGCGCCAATGGCGAAGCCCAAGAAGATAAACCCAGGCGCTAAAACTTCCAAAACGCCAAGCGCGAATCCCGCGACCATCCAAACCCACCAAACGCCCCACATCATCCGCGCCCTTTCAGCATTTTGAAGGCATCGCCAAAGGCTTCAAGAGCTTGGGCAGGAACGATAATCGTCTGCTTGCCTGCGCCTTGGCCAACCAATGTCAACGCCTCGACCTGTTTTAGCGCCACTTGATATTGCGCAGCTTCCAGCCCGTTTTCCGCAATCGCGCCCGCGATCACGCCCGTGGCATAAGCCTCGGCATCGGCCAGCACGCGGCGGGCTTTGGCGGATTGTTCGGCGGCGTAAAGTTCAGCATCTGCGTTCAGCTCGACCGAACGCTTTTTCCCTTCAGCTTCAGTCACTTGCGCGCGGCGCGCCCGTTCGGCGTTTAGCTGTTGCAGCATAGCTTGACGGGTTGCATCGTCTAGGGCCACGTCCAAAATCTCGGCCCGCGTCACCTCGATTCCCCAATCTTCGACCATCTCGCGCACATGGGTGCGGATGTTGGCGGTCAATTCGTTGCGGTTCGATTGTACCTGATCCAGTTCCATCTTGCCGATTTCACTGCGCACTATACCCGCCACAGTGGTGGCAATAGCGGCATCGACATCGCGGATACGGTAGACGGTCTTTTCAGGTTCGGTGATTCGATAAAACACCGAACTTTCCACTTTGACCAAGACGTTATCGGTGGTGATTGCATCTTGATGAGCGGTGGGAAGTTGGCGTTCAAGGATGGACACCTGATGCGCAACCACGTCAATATAGGGCACGATAAAGTTAATGCCAGGCCCCAGAACCGCGCGCAGACGGCCAAAGCGTTCGATCACGAATTTCTGGCTTTGCGGCACAATTCGCACCGCTTTACTGATAGAAACGATCACAAAGATCGCCAACACCAGATAAACCAAGTTCGCGCCTAGAAAATCTGCAGGTTCCATCATGCCCCCAATACTCCGCTTATGGGCCATAAGGTGGGGGCTAGGCCGCCGTATGTCAATGCGGGGTTAACTGTCTGTGGCCTGCCCAGCACCCTGAAACCAATCAACAATCGCCTGCCGCTCGGCTGGTTCCATATACGTCAGATTGGCGGGTGGCATAGCGTGGGTCAGGCCCGATTGAAGGTAAATGCGCCGCGCCTCGGCGGCAATTTGGGCGGGGGTTTCCAGCACCACACCTTTGGGCGCCCAAGGGATGCCATCCCAAACAGGCTGCGCGGCATGGCACATACTGCACCTGCCCTGCACAATGCTAACCACATCGTCAAAGCCGCTGGCGCGGGCATATGTCAGCGCGGCAGGGCTAAGGGTGGTATCTTCGGCCATGTGGCGCTGCGGCGCGGTGGACAGCCACGCGATCAGTAGGAAAAGAACGGCAGTGACAAACCACGTCCAATGCGGGTTGCCTTTACGGGCGTGGCGGGTGTTGAACCAATGGCGAATACTGACCCCCATCAGGAAAATCAGGCTGGCGATGATCCAGTTGTATTTGGTCGCAAAAACCAAGGGGTAGTGGTTAGACAGCATCAAAAACACGACTGGCAGGGTAAGGTAGTTGTTGTGCGTGCTGCGCTGCTTGGCGATTTTGCCGTATTTTGGGTCGGGCTTGCGGCCTGCTTTTAGATCGGCCACCACGATGCGCTGGTTGGGCATGATGATGAAAAACACATTGGCCGACATGATCGTGGCGGTAAACGCGCCCAAATGCAGCAGTGCCGCGCGTCCCGAAAAGACCTGCGTGTAGCCATATGCCATTGCGACCAAAAGCGCGAACAGCGCCACCATCAGCAGGCTTTGATCGGCGTTCACAAACGCGCGGCACAGGGTGTTATAGGCGACCCAGCCAAAAGCAAGGCTGGCCAAGGATGTGGCAATTGCCTGCGCCTGCGTCAGTTCCATCACGGCAGGGTCAATCAGGTAAAGGTCTGATCCCAAATAATAAACCAGCACCAACATGGCAAAGCCCGTCAGCCATGTGGAATAGCTTTCCCATTTGAACCACACAAGGTGGTCGGGCATGGACGCAGGGGCGACAAGGTATTTTTGAATGTGGTAAAACCCGCCGCCATGCACCTGCCATTCCTCGCCATCCGCGCCAGAGGCAAGGTTACGATCGCGGTGCAGGCCAAGGTCTAGCGCGATGAAGTAGAATGACGATCCGATCCACGCGATGGCGGTGATGACGTGCAGCCAGCGCATCCCAATTTCGACCCATTCCCACAGTACAATCCAGTCATACATCGCCAGTCTCCTGTTTTTGGCAAGCTATACTGGACAGCGCCCCCGTGTTAATGCTGAAATGGCGCAGAATACTTTCAAACGCTTTGTGAAAATGGGGGCGAAATCATGTCTTATGTCGCCACTATTAAGATGTTTGTACGGGTGTACGAATTGGGGTCGATGTCGGCAGCAGCGCGCGATCAGCGCACGTCGCCCGCAGTCGCGTCGGCCCGCGTGTCAGAACTGGAAAAACATTTGGGCGTGCGTCTGTTTTCGCGCACCACGCGCAGCCTGCATCCCACCGAAAACGGGCGGCTGTTTTATGACGGCGCACTTAAGATTTTGGACGCGATTGCGCAGGCCGAACAGGCCATTTCAGGGGCGGCACAAAACCCGCGCGGCACAATTTTTGTGGCGGCCCCCTTGGGGATGGGGCGGCGGTTTATCGCGCCCTATGTGCCTGCGTTCAAAGACCTTTATCCGCAAATTGACGTGCGCCTGCGCCTATCTGATCGCAGTATTGACGTCACGTCCGAAGGGCTGGATTTGGCCTTTCATATGGGCGTTTTGGAAGACAGCACCCTAAAGCTGCGCCATATTGTCGATTGCCCGCGCATTCTGTGCGCAGCACCTGCTTATATCGCAGCGCGCGGTAACCCAGTGGATGGGGCCGCTTTGGTGGGTGATTCCCACGCCTGCCTGAACCTGCGCTTTCCGGGCGCAAAGGAATTTCAATGGGCGCTGCAAACGCCCGATGGGCCGAAAAGATACGAAATTTCAGGGCCTTATGAATCTGATGACGGCGATGTTCTGACGGGCTGGGCGCTGGACGGGCGCGGCATTGTGCTAAAGCCCATTTTCGAAGTGGCCGAGTATTTGCGCGATGGCAGATTGGTTCCCGTGGCAGTAGCAACCCCGCCCCTGCCGACGCAACTGTGCTGCCTGGTTCCCGACCGCCGTTTAAAAGACCCAAAGGTGGGCCTGTTTACGGATTACATGACGGCGCAGATCAAAGAGGCGATCCGCCGCGCACTGGCAGGCTTGCCCCAGTTTTAGGCCCCAGTTTTGGGCCGCAGTATTAGGCCCCAGTTTTAGGAATTTGCGGCACAGTATTTTTCGGCATAGTCGCCGAACAGTTTGTACCTTTCCCAAAAGGCGTCGTCGCGATTTGATTGCGACTGCCATGTTTTATGGGCTTTTTCGGGGTTCTTGATCAGATCAGCGGCGCGGCGCTGGTCTGAGCCGGCCAAGGTCTTATCAGCAACTTGCTGGATGCAACTGCACATGGGTCGGCTTGACGCTTTGCGGTCAGATTTGTTGCAGGCGGTTTCAATGGGGCCAGCCATAGCGCCGCTACCCATAACGGCAAAAGCGAGCGCAAACCCGGCGCGGCGCAAAAGAATATGTGTCATGCTCTGCCTCTTGTGTCAAGGTTCGCGGATGCGCCCCTGATCTGTGTGACACGGCCATATAGATTCGGGCAGAAATTTTCAACTGTTTCGCAGGCCTTGGCGCAGATGGGCGATAAATCGCGCATGGTTAAACAGCCGTGCCACCCTGCGAAATCAAATCAGGATCTTCGGGCAGGGGTGGCATATCACCTGTCCAAAAGAACAAGCGCACAAATTCGGGCGCGCCGACCCCCAGGATTTGCCACGCACAAGAATAGCCTTCCTGCACCATGCCTTCGGCGTAAAAGGCAATTTCCTCGCCATCCAGCCCAGTTTCTTCGTCTTCTTGCGGTTGCCAGTCGCCGTCTTGGGCCCAAATAACCTGCGCCTCAAGGCTGGGGTGTTTGCGGCACAGGGCCGTCAGGGGATCAAGGGGTTCGGGCATTTGACAGTCAGCCTTTCATCATGGCGATGCGGATAAAGGCGCGTTCGATTACCGCCATGGCTGGAGCGCGCGAGGCGCTGCGCAGCGTTAGATCGGTATCGACCAGCACGCGCAGCACATCTTCCAGTTTGGCCGCGCCCCAATTGCCCGCTTGGCGCGCCATAGAATCGCGGCGCGGGCCAAAGGCGCGGGCGCGCAGCAGACCGTTTTGAATGCCGCTTTTGTCGGTGGCGACCATATGAAGGCTGCGAAAATGGCGCAGTGCGCCAATGCACAGGGTCACGGGGGCAATGCCTTGCCCCTCCAACCTTCGCAGCAGCGGGCCGATGGCATGGGCCTTGCGGTCTGCTACGGCGGCAAGCAGATCGTCCACTTCGGTTTCAATGGTCATTGGGGCCAGATCAGCCACTTCGGCAGGGGTCAGCGGCGTGGAATCGCCATGTTTATACAGCGCCACCTTTTCCAAAAGCTGGCGAAAATCGCCAGGGTCAAGCGCGCGGGCAAGGGTGGTAAGGTCTGCCATCGCGTGGGGCGTGATTTGGGTCAACCCCGCGCGAGCAAGTTCGGATTCGATGTCTTCGCGCGTGGGTGGGTCGTCATACAGACCGATACAAACCGCATTCGGGGCCTTTTCAAACAGGGTTTTCAGCGCCGATTTGCCCGTAAGATTGCCAGCGGTGACGATT
>CAMAWZ010000157.1 GCA_945861995.1 Pseudorhodobacter antarcticus | reverse complement strand
AGGCAATGGCCCGCGCCTGCGGCCCCAGTTCAGCGGCCAAATCCGCCAGTTTGTCTGCGCGCCGCGCCGCCAGCACAACCTTTGCCCCCGCCGCCACAAAGGCGCGCGCGCCCGCCGCCCCAATTCCGGCGCTGGCTCCCGTGATCAGCACGCATTTGCCCGATAAATCCTGCATATTCTTTCCTTTTTTCGCCGATAACACGGCAAAGCATTGACCCCGCCCTGTGCTGGCGCAATGCTGCACCGAACCGCAGCAAAGCGAAAGAGGCCGATGATGCAATCACACGCCAAATCCACATCTGTTATTGCCGTATTGATGGCCTGCGCGGCATGGCCCGCCTTGGCCGATGTCACCCCCGAAGAGGTTTGGCAAAACTGGCAAGATGGCAGCGCCGCCATGGGCCAAACGGTGGTTGCAGGCAGCGTGGCGCGGGATGGTGATGTGTTGACTATCGACGCGATCACCATTGCCAGCGCGGCCAACGGCGTGACCACCGAAGGCAGCATTGAAAAAATATTGATGCAAGATCAGGGGGATGGCACGGTTTTGGTCACCATGTCGCCCGACTATCCTTTGAAAATGCGCTTGCCCCCATCGGAGGCCGGCAAGCCAGAGGTTGAGTTGAACATTCTGGTCACGCAAACCGATTTGCGCATGATCGCCAGCGGTGATGCGGATGCGATCAGTTATGATCTGACGGCCCCGTCCATCAAAGTGAAACTTGACCGCATTGCGGGGGCGGATGCGCAAGACGCAAACCTAACAGTTGATGCCACCATCACAGATGTTGCGGGCACCTACGGCACGCGCAAAACGGATGCGGGGGTGCAGGCAGACAGCGATATAACCGCCAGCGGTATGGCGCTGGCCGTGGTTGGGGCGCAGCCTGCGGATCAATCTGAATTTCGCGCTACGGCGGCGATGACGGGCCTTGCGCTGAAATCTTCTGGTGCGCTGTTGGGGGCTGCTTTGGCCGCCGGCAGTGACCCGCAGATTATGGCTGCGTTGGAAAACTCTAGCGATATCGCAACGCAGTCCACCGAATTCACCCTAGAAATGGTCGAACCAAGCGGCACGACATCGGCGAATGGAACTTTGGGACAGGGGCAGGTCATCGCAAACACGGCGGGCGGGGTAGTGGATTTTTCTGCCACCCAATCGGACGCAGCCCTTACCGTAAACACCCCGTCTGTGCCCGTGCCTGATCTGGCGATCACGCTGGATAAGTTTGCCCTTGCCTTGACCGCACCGATCGCGGCCAGCGAGGCGGCTTTGCCCTTTGCCTTTTCGACCGAACTGGCAAATCTAAGCTTGTCTGATACGCTGTGGGCGTTGTTTGATCCAAGTGCAGCTTTGCCACGTGATCCGATCAATCTGCTGATCGATAGCGAAGGCACAACCAAGATGAACGCAATGCCAACGGCCCCGAATGCTGCGCCGATGATGCCTGCACAATTGGAAACGCTGGATCTGAACGCGCTGCGGCTTTCGGTGGCGGGCGCTGCACTGACAGGGGCAGGCACCAGCACCTTTACCCCCGATCCAAGCGGTATTCCCAGCCCAAATGCCAAGCTAGATTTCACCCTGACGGGCGCAAATGGGCTGATGGATAAACTGGTCGCATCAGGGCTGCTTACGCCAGAGGTGCTGACGTTTCCGCGCATGATGCTGGCAATGGTCGCAAGCCCAATGACCGATGGATCGGATGGCTATACCTCCACCATCGAAATTCAGGACAAGGCCGTGTCAGCCAATGGCCAAGTGCTGTATCAACTGCCATAAGGGCAAGGGTTCTTGAGGTAGGATAGCACAATGACGATTGATCTTGCGGGTTTGACACAGGCACTGCTTTCGGCCGCGCGCAGCGCTGGGGCAGAGGCTGCCGATGCTATGGCCCTATCTGGTGCGGCCCTTTCGGTAGACATCCGCAAAGGCGCGTTAGAACAGGCCGAACGCGCCGAATCGATCGAGATTGGCCTGCGGGTGTTGATTGGCGGGCGGCAAGCCTGCGTTTCGGCATCCGACATATCGGCGCGCACCATTTCCGAACTGGCCGCGCGCGGCGTTGCCATGGCGCGCGAGGCCCCCGAAGACCCGTATGCAGGGCTGGCAGACCCTGCGCAATTGGCCAAAGGTTGGGATTTGGCAGCGTTAGATTTGCACGAGGACGCCCCCGAAACAGGGGCCGTTGAATTGCAGGATATGGCCCGCGCCGTGGAAAGCGCGGCAATGGCGGGCGCTGGCATTACCCAAGTTGAAGCGTCGGCCAGCCACAGCCGCCGCGCCGTGCATTTGGCAGCAAGCAATGGCCTTTCGGGTGGCTACGCGCGCTCTAGCACATCTGTTTCTGCCGTGGCCTTTACGGGGCAGGGCACTGCGATGGAGCGGGATTATGCGGGCGAGGGGCGCATTTACCGCGCCGATTTGCCCGATTTGGCAGGCATTGGCGCGCTTGCCGCCAGCCGCGCTTTGGCGCGTGCGGGCGCGCGCAAACCTGCCACGGGAACTTTTCCCGTGCTGTTTGACGAACGTGTCGCCTCATCGCTGATTGGTCATTTGCTGATGGCAATCAATGGCGCGTCCATTGCGCGGGGCGCGTCTTGGGCGCTGGATTTGTTGGGGCGGCAGGTTCTGCCTGCGGATCTGTCGCTTGTTGAAGACCCTCTGCGCCCGCGCATATCTGGCAGCCGTCCGTTTGATGGCGAAGGTCTGCCATCGGCCCGCCGTATGGTGGTAGAAAACGGCGTGCTGATGGGCTGGACGCTGGATTTGGCATCGGCGCGCAAACTGGGGATGCAATCCACCGCATCGGCGGCGCGGGGCACATCGGCCCCGCCTTCGCCCTCGTCCAGCAATACTGATCTGATGCAGGGTTTGCAGTTGGGCGGGGCCAAGACACAGGCGGAATTGCTGGCGGATATGGGCACGGGGCTGCTGATCACCTCGATGATAGGCAGCACGATCAACCCCACCACGGGGGATTATTCGCGCGGGGCGGCAGGGTTTTGGGTGGAAGGCGGGCAGCTTGCCTACCCTGTCAACGAATGCACCATTGCGGGCAATTTAAAAGATATGCTGCTGCGGATTATCCCCGCCAATGACGCGCGCGCGCATTTGTCCACCCGCGTGCCCAGCCTGTTGGTGGATGGCATGGTGATCGCGGGGGCGTAAGCCAAGGCGATCGACTTGCGAAAAAGGCCGCCCAGTTGGGCGGCCTTTTTGTTACTTTTTCTTCGGTGGCACGAAGCGTTTGGATGTATCGCGCGCATCTGTCTTTGGCTTATCTACCTTGCCCTTAAAGGCGGGCTTGCCGCTGGGCTTGCCGTCATAGGCCTTACCCTCGGCGGCATGGCTTTTGAACCCTGCGGCGCGGGCGGGGGTGTCTTTACCGCCGCCGTGCGATTTAAAACCAGCCGAACGGGGGGCAAACGGCTTGGCATCGCCAAAATCGCGGGCCCCTTCCTTTTTGGCATAAGGTTTGGCCCCATCTTCGCGTTTGGCATAAGGTTTGCTTGCTGGAGCCGCGTCGTCCCGCTTGGCATAGGGCTTGGCCGCGTATGGCTTGGCCCCATCTTCGCGCTTGGCATAGGGTTTTGCGCCATAGGGCTTGTCGCCATCTTCGCGCTTGGCATAGGGCTTTGCGCCATAGGGCTTGTCCGCGCTTTTCGCGCCGTAGGGTTTTGCCCCGTAAGGTTTGGCATCAGCCTTTGGCGCATAGGGTTTGTCGCCATCTTCGCGCTTGGCATAAGGCTTACGCTCGGGTTTTGGCGCGGGGGCCTCGCTTGGGGCGCGGTCTGAACCGCCCAAGGGATTATAGGCGGCAGCGTATCCGCCGTCGTCTTCCACCACGCGGGTGTGTTTGGGGGTATAGACGGGTTTGTCTGCGCGGGGGGCACGGGCCGGCTTATCGTCATAGGATTTGGCCGCATAGGGTTTGTCGCCGTCGTCCCGCTTGGCATAGGGTTTGGCGGCAGGCTTGCTGCGTGGTTTATCGGCATAGCCGCCCTCGCTGCGGGGGCTGCGTTCTGGGCTGCGTTCTGGGCGGTCAAGGCTTGGCTCGCCGTCTAGACGCGCCATTTGCACGCCGCTTTCCAACTCTAGCCCCGCGCCAAACTTGCCCGCCTGCGCAGCCGCAATCTGCACAAAGGTTTGGTTTTCCTGCACACGAATTGCGCCGATAGAATCCTTGGCAATGCCGCCTGCATCGCAGATTTTTGGCAGCAGCCAGCGCGCTTCGGCGCGGCCCGCGCGGCCTACGGACAGCGAGAACCAGATCGATGGGCCAAATTCGCCCCTCTCGCGCGGGGCGCTGTCTTTGGGTGGGCCTGCTTGGTCTGACAGAACATCAGGGGCTGATCGCCCTTCGCGCCACATCCGCACAAAGGCCGCAGCGGTTTGCGCGGGGCCATAGCGGTCGACCAAGCTTTGCGCGAGGTCGGCATCATCGCCCAAGGGGGCCTGCAAAAACGGGTGATCGGCAAGGCGCAAATCCTCGCGCCCTTGAACATCTTCGGCGCTGGGCGCTGGGCCCCATTCGGCCACGACTTTGGCCCCTTGCAACAGGCGCTGGGCCTTTTTGAATTCGGAAGGGCTAACAATCAGCGCCGAAACACCTTTCGACCCTGCCCGCCCCGTGCGGCCAGAGCGGTGCAGCAGCGTTTCTGAATTGGACGGCAAATCGGCATGGATCACCAGATCCAAACCTTTCAGGTCGATCCCGCGCGCGGCAACGTCTGTGGCAACGCACACGCGCGCGCGGCCATCACGCAGCGATTGCAGCGCCAGCGTGCGTTCAGATTGCGACAACTCGCCCGAGAGGGCCACCACCTGAAAGCCGCGATTGCCCATACGGGCCAGCAACTGATTGACATTGGCGCGGGTTTTGCAAAACACAATCGCCGCGCGCGCATCGTAATAGCGCAGGGCGTTGAAAATGGCGTGTTCGCGGTCGCGCACGGCCACGGAATAGGCGCGGTATTCAATATCAACGTGCTGTTTCGCCTCGCCTTGTGCGGCAATGCGCAGGGCGTCGCGTTGAAAATCACCTGCCAGTTTTGCAATTTCTTTGGGCACGGTAGCGGAAAACATCAGGGTACGGCGATCTTCGGGGGCCGCTTGCAAAATGAATTCCAGATCTTCGCGGAACCCCAAATCTAGCATTTCATCGGCTTCGTCCAGCACGGCAGCGCGCAGACCAGACAGATCTAGACTGCGGCGTTCGATATGGTCGCGCAGGCGGCCCGGGGTGCCGACAACAATATGCGCGCCGCGATCAAGGGCGCGCTTTTCGGCGCGGTAATCCATACCGCCCACGCAGGTGGCAATTTGCGCGCCTGCTTTGCCGTACAGCCAGTCCAACTCGCGCGCGACTTGCAGCGCAAGTTCGCGCGTGGGCGCAATCACAAGGCCCAGTGGCACATCTGCGTACAGAAGTTTGTCCACGCCGCCCAGCAGCTGATCGGCGATGGCAATCCCAAAGGCCACGGTCTTGCCGCTGCCCGTTTGCGCCGATACCAGCAGATCGCGCCCGCGCGCCGCCTCGTCCAAAACAGCCGTTTGTACTGCAGTTAGGTTTTCATAGCCCTGCGCAGCAAGCGCCGCAGCCAATGGGGCTGCGATTTCATATGTGTTCATCATCTATCCCATGGGGGGCAGCCGTGCTGCGCCCGATATGTGCCAATTGCTCGGCACATCAGTTTCGCAGATGCGGGCCTCCTCGCCCACAGCGCCGAAATCTTTGGGCCGATTTGGGGCGCATAGCGGGAAAATTCGCGCCTGTATATAGGTAAGGGCTGATTTGGTGAAAAGTGCCGCAAAGCCGCGTCTTGCCGCGCGGTGCGCGAGCGTTTACCCTAAGGGCACCAAATTAGGAGGGTAGCATATGGCGCAGCGGTTGCATTTGGTGTTTGGCGGCGAGTTGGTGAACCCGCAGACGAATGTGTTTCGGGATGTGAAGG
>CAMAWZ010000156.1 GCA_945861995.1 Pseudorhodobacter antarcticus | reverse complement strand
CCGCCCCTTTGGCGCGCGGCGGGTGGTGGCGCTGATCTATTGGCAGGCGCTAAAGCTAAAGCTGAAAGGCGCGCGGTATAATCCGCTACCCCCCGCGCCTGAAACCGAGGTGTCGAAGTGATGCGCAGCCCCTCTGCCGTTGCGGGGCGCAGCCTTGTCCCTTGGCCGCTGTTTGCGGCGATGATCGCGGCGGCGGGGCTGCCGATTTACATCCATGCGCCCAAGGTTTTTGTCGATGAATACGGCGTGTCATTGGCGGCACTTGGCGGGGTGCTGGCCTTGCTGCGGCTGATCGATGTGGTGCAAGACCCCGCGCTTGGCTGGCTGGCCGAAAGATATCCCGACCAGCGCGGCGCTATGCTGGCGGCGGCCTCGGCCCTGATGGCGGCCGCGATGCTGGGCCTATTTGCCTATGCGCCGCCCTTTGCGCCGCTGCTGTGGTTTGCCATCACCCTGACAGTGCTGTTTTCGGCCTATTCCTTTTTAACAATCGTGTTTTACGCCCAAGGCGTGGCACGCGCCGAGGCGCTGGGCGCAGGCGGCCATCTGCGGCTGGCAGGCTGGCGCGAGACAGGCTCGCTGATTGGGGTCTGTATCGCCGCAACAGCGCCCACCCTGCTGGCTATGGGCTTTGCTGCACCCTTTGCGGCCTTTGCGGTTGGCTTTGCGGGGCTGGCGCTGATTGCAACCTTTGCCATGCGCGGTGAATGGCGGGCAGCGTCCGCGCCCAGCACCTTGCAACCCAGCATTAAGGCCATGTTCCGCCCTGCGCTGCGCGACCCGATCGCGCGCAATTTGTTAATCCTTGCGCTGGTCAATGCAGCGCCTGTTGCTGTCACCTCGACCCTGTTTTTGTTCTTTGTGGAAAGCAGGCTTGATCTGCCTGCCCTCGCTGGCGTTTATCTGCTGGCGTTTTTCTTGGCCGCAGCCCTATCCGCCCCCCTGTGGAGCCGCCTTGCCGCCCGTTATGGCGAGCGCCGCGTTTTGCTGGCGGGGATGGTCTTGTCTATCGTGTCCTTTCTGTGGGCGATCACATTGGGCGCGGGCGATGGCGCAGCCTTTGCTGTGATCTGCCTTGCCTCTGGCGCGGCCTTGGGGGCGGATATGGTGCTGCTGCCTGCCCTGTTCGCCCGCCGCATGGCCGCACTTGGTTCCGAGGCGGCAGGCTTTGGCCTGTGGTCTTTTGTCTCAAAACTATCCTTAGCCCTTGCCGCTGCAACCTTGCTGCCTGCCCTGCAATGGGCGGGCTTTACGCCCAGCACCCCCAATTCAGATACTGCATTATGGGCCCTGTCATTGGCCTATGCGGGCCTGCCTTGCGCGCTAAAACTGATCGCGCTGGCAATTCTGGCCCGCATGACCCTTTCCCCCCAACCCCCTGCCGAAGGATCACCTGCATGACCGCCTTCCTTTCTGCCGCGCTGACCCTGCTGGCGATCATCGTCGCAACTTTCGTCCTGCGCCGCCTGATGGGCTTTTCCGCCCAACGTCCCGCCGATTACGCGGCCCTTTCGCAACGCTTTGATGTACGCCAGCATTTGTCTGGCCCTATCGAATGCGAGGGGGTGATTTATGGGCCAACGGGGCGCGTCACCTCGCGGTTCGTCGCCACAATGCACGGCACTTGGGATGGCAACCGCGGCGTTCTGCGCGAATATTTCAGTTATGATTCGGGCGAAAACCAAAATCGCGAATGGCGTCTAACCATTGGCAATGATGGTAAATTGCGCGCCGAAGCAGACGATGTTGTGGGCGCGGGAATGGGCGAGGTTTCGGGGCCCACTGTGTATTTGAACTATGATATCAAACTGCCTGCATCGGCAGGGGGGCATGTTTTGGCCGTGCAAGATTGGATGTATCTGACCCAAAACGGCACCATCATCAACCGCAGCCAATTCCGCAAGTTTGGCTTTAAGGTGGCTGAATTGGTCGCCACCCTGCGCCCCGCCCGCAGTGCCGAGCCTGCCGAATGAGCGCGGATTTTCAGAGCAACAGATTTTTGGGCAAAACCTATTGGCTGGTTGGCGCGTCTGAAGGGCTGGGCCTTGCGCTTGCGCAGCGCCTTGCCAGTGCGGGGGCGAATGTTGTGATCTCGGCCCGCAGCGCTGCCAAGTTGGAGGAGGCCGCCGCAAGCATCCCTCGCGCCCGCGCTGTGGCGATGGATGTCGGCAACAGCGCCAGCGTCACCGCCGCCGCCGCGACAGTGGGCACAATAGATGGGATGGTGTTTTTGGCAGGCATCTACACCCCCATGACCGCGCAAAACTGGAACCCCGCCGAGGTAGAGGCGATGTGCGATATCAACTTTACAGGCTGCGCCCGCGTGGTGGGGGCCGTGCTGCCTGCAATGGTGGCGCGGGATGCAGGCCATGTGGTGATTACAGGATCGCTGTCTGGCTTTCGCGGATTGCCAGGGGCGATTGGCTATGCGGCCAGCAAAGCAGGCACAATGGTGTTGGCCGAATGCCTTTACGCCGATCTGCGCGGAACTGGGGTAAAGGTGCAACTTGGCAACCCTGGTTTCATCCGCACACGACTGACCGATAAGAACACCTTCAAAATGCCCTTCTTGATGGAACCCGCGCAGGCCGCCGAAGAGATGTTCACCCTGATGACATCCAACAAATTCAGCCGCAGCTTTCCTGCCGCTTTTGCCGCGTTCTTCCGCATTGGAAATTTCATGCCCAATTGGCTTTATTACCGCCTATTCGCGCCGAAATAGTCAGGGCCTAAACCGATCAAGCAACTTTTCCATGGGCGATCTGGTGTCAACTTGCGCGTCTATTACCTTTGGTTTTATGTCTGCCACTGGCGCTGGCTTTTTCCCTTTTGGCGGGGCCATCCGCAGGGCGACTGCGTTTAGAAACTTAGGCGCATCGCCGCCCGCCAAATGCGCCGCCCCATCCGATATGCCCGCCATCAAATCATCCAGCCAGACCTGATCGGCCTTGGCGAAATCGTGCAAAACGTAATCGGCCACGCGGTCTTTGTGGCCGGGGTGGCCAATGCCAAGGCGGACACGGGCATATCCCTCGCCCATATGGGCATGGATCGACCGCAGCCCATTATGCCCCGCATGTCCGCCGCCAAACTTGGCCTTAATCTTGGCGGGGGGCAGGTCTAATTCGTCGTGAAAAACTGTGATGTCAGCCGCATCGATTTTATGAAAACTTGCCGCCGCCTGCACCGATTGGCCTGACAGGTTCATGAATGTTTCGGGCTTTAGCAGCAGCACCTTTGTCCCGCCCAAACGCCCATCGCACACCTGCCCTTGAAAAGCGCGTTTCCACGGGGCAAAGCCGTGATCGGCGGCAATTCGGTCAACCGCCATAAAGCCGATATTGTGCCGATTGGCGGCATATTTGCTGCCCGGATTGCCAAGGCCCACGAACAGTTTCATCACGCGCCTTTCGGCCTGTGGGCGGCAATCCGCGCGGGGTCGGTCTCGATCCGCGCCGCGCCAATCAAATCAAGGCAGTATGGCACGGCGGCAAAAATCGCCTCAAGGCTGGTCGCAATCGCATTCGGGCTGCCGGGCAGGGTGATGATCAGGCATTTGCCGCGCACGGCCGCCTCTTGGCGCGACAATATCGCGGTGGGCACAACGGCCAAATTCGCGCGCCGCATCGCTTCGCCAAAGCCTGCCATGTGCAGGGGCGCCACATTGGCCAGCGCTTCGGGGGTTTGGTCGCGCGGGGCGGGGCCAGTGCCGCCTGTGGCCAAAATCAAATCCGCGCCCCATGTATCGGCCAAATCTATCAGCGCAGCCCCTACTTCGGTGCGCCCATCAGGGGTAATGCGGCGCATCACCTCAATGGGCGAAGTGATAACCGCGCGGATCCACGCCTCGGCCGCAGGCCCAGAGCGGTCTTCGTAAACCCCACTATGCGCGCGGTCGGATATGGTCAAAACGGCGATACGGGCCATGATCTGCCTTTAAATGATCTTGCCCCAAAGGCTTGCCCAATTTGCCGCAGGGGCGCAAGATAGGCAAATGATAAACCCCGCACTTTCACATCTGGGCTGGACACAAGACCTGCACACCGCATGGCAGGCGGCGGCCCTTCCCAAGGCCGCGCCATACCGCGTTGCCATGCTGCACAAATCGCGCGCCGAGGTGCTGGGCGCGGATGGCCCCGCAGCCCTGATCTTTCCGCCCGACATAACATCGGCAGATGTCGCTGTGGGCGATTGGGTGCTGGCCGAGGCGGGGCGTATTTGCCACACTCTGCCGCGCCATTCCGTGTTGCAGCGCCGCGCCGCAGGCACGGGGGTGGGTCTGCAACTGATCGCAGCCAATGTCGACACCATGCTGATCGTGACCGCCTGCGGGCTGGAATTTAACGCAGCACGGGTTGAGCGGTATTTGGTTCTGGCCCATGCCAGCGGCATTACGCCCGTCATCGTGCTGACCAAGGCCGATGTGATGGATCCAGAACCTTTTACCCTGCAAGCCGCCAGCGTGGCGGGCGGCGCAGCCGTGCTGGCGCTGAACGCCAAAACAGGGGCGGACGCGCTGCTGCCCTTTATCGCGGCAGGCAAAACAGCGGTGTTGATGGGGTCATCGGGCGTTGGCAAATCCACGCTGGCCAACGGTCTTTTGGGCGCAGACACCCTTGCCACGGGCGGCGTGCGCGAAAAGGATGAACGCGGCCGCCACACCACCACCGCGCGGCACCTGTTTGCCCTTCCCAGCGGCGGTTGGCTGATCGACACACCGGGCGTGCGCGAGGTGCAGCTTGCCGATGTGGGCGATGGGATAGACATGCTGTTTGGCGATATTTTGGCGCTGGCCGAAGGCTGCCGCTTTCGCAATTGCCAGCACAAATCTGAACCAAACTGCGCAGTCACAGCCGCCATTGCGCGCGGCGAGGTGGATGCGCCGCGTGTCGAACGCTGGCGCAAATTGGTAAGCGAGGGCGCAGGTAACGCCGCAGCCCTGACCCAATCGCAAACCCGCGCGGCGGGGCGGTATACCAAGAAATCAGCAGCCAAACACAGCGGGCAAGACTGACTGCCTTTGGTTGCGCTTGACGCCCATCCGCCCTAGTCTGCCTCAATCGAATCTTGCAGGGCGATATGACCGAAACTGGGGACAAAACCTATCAGGTGCTGGCGCGCAAATACCGCCCCGCCACTTTTGCCGATTTGGTCGGGCAAGAGGCGATGGTGCGCACGTTAAAAAACGCCTTTGCGGCCGACCGCATCGCGCACGCCTTTATGATGACGGGTATTCGCGGCACGGGCAAAACCACCACTGCGCGCATCATCGCCAAGGGGCTAAATTGCGTGGGCGCGGATGGTAAAGGCGGCCCGACAACCGAGCCTTGCGGCGTATGCGAGCCGTGCATCGCCATTGCCGAAGGTCGCCACGTCGATGTGATGGAAATGGACGCCGCATCGCGCACAGGCGTCGGCGATATGCGCGAAGTCATTGATTCGGTTCACTATCGCGCGGCTTCAGCCCGCTATAAAATCTATATCATCGACGAAGTGCATATGCTGTCGAACGCGGCCTTTAACGCGCTGCTCAAAACGCTAGAAGAACCCCCCGCGCACGTGAAATTCATTTTTGCGACCACCGAAATTCGCAAAGTGCCTGTCACTGTGCTGTCACGCTGCCAGCGGTTTGATTTGAAACGGATCGAGCCCGAAGTGCAGATGGCGCTGCTGCGCAAAATCGCGAATGCCGAAGGCGCGCAAATTACCGATGGCGCGCTGGCGCTGATTGCGCGCGCCGCCGAAGGGTCTGCGCGCGATGCAACCAGTCTGCTGGATCAGGCCATTTCCAACGGCGCGGGCGAGACGAGCGCCGATATGGTGCGCGCGATGTTGGGACTGGCCGACCGTGGCCGCGTTTTGGATTTGTTCGATTTAATACTGCGCGGTGATGCGGCAGGGGCGCTGGCAGAACTGGCCGCGCAATATTCTGATGGGGCCGACCCGATGGCCGTGCTGCGCGATTTGGCCGAAATCA
>CAMAWZ010000155.1 GCA_945861995.1 Pseudorhodobacter antarcticus | reverse complement strand
CATGCCCCGCGCAAGGGCCAGTGCCACAGCGACCCCCCGCGCAAATTGTGCGCAAGCGGCACTGACGGCACAGTGCCATGCGCAGACAGCTCAACCTATCCGTGAAAATGCGCGCCAAAAGTCAAAGAATGCTTGCCAGACGCATTTTTAAAGTTTTAGCTATCGCCAGGCAAGGCTTAGGGCCGCAGCCGACATCGATATTAATAATGAAACTTAGGCCCAAAGGGCTGGAGGGAACAAGTATGGCTGCGGACGATTATTCAGACAAGGACCGGCAGGAGGATATCAAAGCCCTGCACGGTATGGGCTATGCCCAAGAACTTTCGCGTTCGATGTCAAAGTTTTCCAACTTTGCCATTTCGTTTTCGATCATTTGTATTTTGTCGGGTGGGATCAATTCGTTCGCGCAGGCCATCAGTTCGGTGGGCGGCGCTGGCGCAGGGATTGGCTGGATTGTGGGCTGCCTTTTGTCGGGCATGTTCGCGCTGGCTATGGCGCAAATCGCATCGGCCTTTCCAACTGCGGGCGGGCTTTATCACTGGGCTTCCATCCTTGGTGGCCGTTTCTGGGGCTGGCTGACCGCTTGGCTAAACCTTTTGGGCCTGATCACCGTTTTGGGCGCGATCAACATCGGCACGGCCTATTTCTTTGCAGGCACCTTTGGCGGCATGTTCGGCTTTACAGGCACAGATATGCAGGTGGTTGTTTTTGTCGCAGTGATTACTGCCATTCAGGCGCTGTTCAACCATCTGGGCATCAAGGTGACCACGATGCTGACAGACGTATCGGGCTATCTGATTTTCGCAACGACAGCGGTTCTGGTGCTGGCGTGCCTGTACTTTGCGCCTGCGATCGACATCTCGCGCCTGTGGACATTCACCAACTATTCGGGTGATGCGGGCGGCGGCGTGTTCCCTGCATCGGACAATATGGGCTATCTGTTCCTGCTGTGCCTTTTGCTTCCCGTCTACACAATCACGGGCTATGACGCATCGGCGCACACATCCGAAGAAACCAAAAACGCGGCCACTTCGGTGCCTAAGGGTATCGTTTCGGCGGTGTTCTGGTCTTCGGTCGTGGGCTGGGTCATGATCTGCTCGATCACCCTTGCCATCCCCGATATGTCTGTGGCTGCTGGCCAAGGCTGGGGTATGTTCTTTGGCACGATGGATGCAATTATGCCTGCGGGCCTGAAAACCGTGCTGTATTTGGGCATTTTCATTGCGCAATTGCTGTGCGGTTTGGCAACTGTTACCTCGGCCAGCCGTATGCTGTTTGCCTTCTCGCGTGATGATGGTGTTCCAGGCGCTTCCAAAGCCCTTGCAACCGTTTCGCCCAAGTACCGCACACCTGTTGCGGCAATTTGGACATCGGCAGTGCTGTGCGTTCTGTATGTGCTGCTGGCGCTGTCGATCAAGTTGGATGGCACTTCGATCTATGTGATCGTGGTGAACTCGACACTGGTGTTCCTGTTCCTGTCCTTCACCGTTCCGCTGGTTGCAGGCCTGTTCGCCTATGGCACCGCCAAATGGCCAAATGCTGGACCATGGGCGATGTCGGCAGGGGTCTACAAACTGGTCACCGTGCTTGCAATTGTTGGCATGGCAGTTATCTTGTTCATCGCTGTCGCGCCGCCGAATGAGCGCGTGCTCTATGTGATCCTTGGCTTCATCGCGCTGGCACTGGTGGTTTGGTTCGCGGTGGAAAATCGCCGCTTCCAAGGCCCGCCGATTGGCGATGCCGTTCAGGCCCGCAAGGCAGCGATTGCCGCCGCCGAAAAGGCCGTAGGCGAAGCTTAAGCCTAACGTAAATCTAAATGGGGGCCGCAGGGAAACCTGCGGCCCTTTACCATTATGCGATATGCCCGCGCACAAAGGCCTCGATTTCGGCGGCAGGCCGCGCGCCAGCCAGCCGCGCCACCTCGCGCCCGCCTTTCCACAAAATCAAAAGCGGGATGCCGCGGATATTAAGGCGCTGGGATATATCGGGAAAATCTTCGGTGTTGATCTTGCCAAAGCGCACAAGGCCCGACAGCGCCTTGGCCGCCTTGGCATAGTCTGGCGCCATCATGCGGCAGGGCCCGCACCACGGCGCCCAGTAATCCACAATCACTGGCACATCATCGCGTTTTGTTGCCTTGTCATGCGCGGCCAAATCAAACTCGGCCAGTGTCATGAGCCCATCGCCGCAAGACCCGCATTTGGGATTATCCCCCAGCCGCCCTTGCGCAACCCGATTGGCTTGTCCGCAAACCGCACACGTTATCCGAACGCCGTCACTCATCGCCGCCTCCATATATTCTATTATCTGCATATAATTCTGCCCGCGCGCACCGCAACCCCTGCCTGCTTCCTAACTCTGCAAATATCCTGCGGGAGGTCTGGAGGGTGCAAAACCCTCCAGTTCCGCCATTCGCCTAGGGGCACCCCACTTCCCCCCTTGCGCCCCGCCGCCTGCTGGCTATAACCCGCCAAGTTTGTGCATCAGGGGGCTGACCATGCCAAAAAGAACCGATATCAAATCCATCATGATCATCGGCGCGGGCCCCATCGTCATTGGTCAGGCCTGCGAATTTGACTATTCGGGCGCACAGGCCTGCAAGGCGCTGCGTGAAGAAGGGTATCGGGTGATCCTTGTCAACTCGAACCCAGCCACCATCATGACCGACCCCGCCCTTGCCGATGCCACCTATATCGAACCGATCACCCCTGAAGTTGTCGCCAAAATCATCGAAAAGGAACGCCCCGATGCGCTGCTGCCCACGATGGGCGGGCAGACAGGGCTGAACACGGCTCTGGCGCTGGCCGATATGGGCGTTCTTGAAAAATTCAATGTGGAATTGATCGGCGCGAAACGCGGCGCCATTGAAATGGCCGAAGACCGCAAACTGTTCCGCGAGGCGATGGACAGGATCGGGCTGGAAAACCCCAAAGCCACCATTATCGCGGCCCCAAAACTACCAACGGGTAAATTTGACATTGCTGCAGGCGTACGTGAAGCGCTGGCGGCGATTGAATATGTGGGCCTGCCTGCCATCATCCGCCCTGCCTTTACCCTTGGCGGCACGGGCGGCGGTGTGGCCTATAACCGCGACGATTTCGAAGCGATATGCCGCTCGGGTCTTGAAGCCAGCCCCGTTGCACAAATCTTGGTCGACGAATCCCTGCTGGGCTGGAAAGAGTTCGAGATGGAGGTGGTGCGCGACACTGCCGACAACGCGATCATCATCTGCGCGATTGAAAACATTGACCCGATGGGCGTGCATACTGGCGATAGCATTACCGTCGCCCCTGCCCTGACGCTGACCGATAAGGAATACCAGATCATGCGCAACGGCAGTATTGCCGTTCTGCGCGAGATTGGGGTCGAAACAGGCGGCAGCAATGTGCAATGGGCGATCAACCCCGCCGATGGGCGTATGGTGGTGATCGAAATGAACCCGCGCGTGTCACGCTCGTCCGCGCTGGCCAGTAAAGCCACGGGTTTTCCCATTGCCAAGGTCGCGGCGAAACTGGCGGTGGGCTATACGCTGGACGAGTTGGACAATGACATTACCCGCGTCACGCCAGCGTCGTTTGAACCCAGCATTGACTATGTCGTCACCAAAATTCCGCGCTTTGCGTTTGAAAAATTCCCCGGGTCTGAAAACAACCTAACCACCGCGATGAAATCGGTGGGCGAAGTGATGGCGATTGGCCGCACCATTCACGAGTCGATGCAAAAGGCGCTGGCCAGTTTGGAAACGGGACTGTCAGGCTTTGACGAGATTGCCATTCCCGGTGCGCCAGACCGCAGTGCGATCACCGCGGCGCTGTCCAAACAAACCCCAGACCGTTTGCGCGTGATTGCGCAGGCCATGCGCCACGGGCTGTCCGATGACGAGATAGGCCGCATTACATCCTTTGATCCGTGGTTCCTTGCCCGCATCCGCGAGATTATCGATGCCGAGGCAGATGTGCGCAAGAATGGCCTGCCCGTTGATGCGGGCGGTCTGCGCGCGCTAAAGATGATGGGCTTTACCGATGCCCGTCTTGCGCATCTGACGGGCCGCGACGAGGGGCAAGTGCGCCGCGCCCGCCGCAACCTTGGCGTTGTCGCCGCATTCAAGCGCATTGACACCTGCGCCGCCGAGTTCGAGGCGCAGACGCCGTATATGTATTCCACCTACGAGGCCCCTGCGATGGGCGATGTAGAATGTGAAAGCCGCCCAACGAATGCCAAAAAGGTGGTCATCCTTGGCGGCGGCCCCAACCGTATTGGGCAAGGGATCGAGTTTGACTATTGCTGCTGCCATGCCTGCTATGCCCTAACCGATGCGGGCTTCGAGACCATCATGATTAACTGCAACCCCGAAACGGTGTCGACAGATTATGACACGTCAGATCGGCTGTATTTCGAACCGCTGACCTTGGAACATGTGCTGGAAATTCTGCGCGTGGAACAGGAAAACGGCACATTGCATGGGGTGATCGTGCAATTTGGCGGGCAAACCCCGCTGAAACTGGCCAATGCCCTGCACGCCGAAGGTATCCCGATTTTGGGCACCACCCCTGATGCGATTGACCTTGCCGAAGACCGCGAGCGGTTTCAAGGCCTGCTACACAAGCTGAACCTAAAACAGCCGCATAACGGCACGGCGCGTTCGCGCGATGAGGCGTTCAAAGTGGCACAAGACGTCGGCTATCCGTTGGTCATTCGCCCCAGCTTTGTTTTGGGCGGGCGCGCTATGGAAATTATACGCGACGATGCGCAACTGGAACGCTATATCGCCACCGCCGTGCAGGTCTCGGGTGACAGCCCCGTGCTTCTGGACAGCTATCTGTCTGGCGCGATCGAGGTGGATGTCGATGCTCTGTCAGATGGGACAAATGT
Organism: Pseudorhodobacter antarcticus; assembly: GCA_945861995.1. Lineage (GTDB taxonomy): Bacteria > Pseudomonadota > Alphaproteobacteria > Rhodobacterales > Rhodobacteraceae > Cypionkella > Cypionkella antarctica_B. The sequence continues at coordinate 1,107 of CAMAWZ010000155.1, read as the reverse complement.
CCATGTTGCGGGCATTATGGAGCATATTGAAGAGGCGGGCGTTCATTCGGGCGATAGCGCCTGCTGTCTGCCACCGCATTCGCTGGCCCCTGCCCTGATCGACGAGATGAAGGCGCAGACAGTGGCTATGGCCCGCGCGCTGAATGTGGTTGGTCTGATGAACGTGCAATTTGCCATCAAAGACGGCGAAATTTTCGTACTGGAAGTCAACCCGCGCGCCAGCCGCACGGTGCCCTTTGTGGCAAAGGCGACAGACTCAGCTATTGCTGCCATTGCCGCGCGCCTGATGGCGGGCGAGCCGATGACCAATTTCCCCTTGCGCGCGCCTTATGCCGCAGGCGTTGGCCCCGATACTGTGCTGCCTTTGGCCGATGCCTTTACGCTGGCCGATCCGATCACGCCGTGGTTCTCAGTCAAAGAGGCCGTTCTGCCATTTGCCCGCTTCCCAGGCGTTGACCCCGTTTTGGGGCCTGAAATGCGCTCGACTGGCGAGGTGATGGGCTGGGATCGCAGCTTTGCGCTGGCCTTCCTTAAGGCGCAGATGGGCGCAGGGGTTACGTTGCCAGAAAACGGCCGCGTGTTTGTGTCGATCAAAGATATGGACAAGACGGCGGCCTTTGCCGCTGCCGCGCAAGATTTGGTGGGGATGGGGTTTGAACTGGTCGCCACCGATGGCACCGCCAAATGGCTGGCCGCGCAGGGCGTGGCGGCGACCTTGGTGAACAAAGTTTACGAAGGCCGCCCGAATATCGTTGACCGTCTGAAAAACAACGACATCGCATTGGTGATGAATACGACCGAAGGCGCGCAGGCCATTGCCGACAGCCGCGACATTCGCCGTGTTGCGCTGATGGATAAGATCCCCTACTTCACGACGATTGCGGCCAGTATTGCGGTTGTTGCCGCAATGAAGGCGCGCGGTGAGGGGTATGGTGTGAGGACGCTGCAGGGGTAAGGCGCGCCGCTAACTTGGCCGCGAAAAAATCCAACGCGTCTTTTTGATCCCCAACAGGGGCATCAGCACAACAAGCGTGACCACGAATTCTGCAAATGTGCCTTCTTGGTAAAGAGTTGAGATCGTAAGCGAACTGGTCAGCCAAGGAATAA
>CAMAWZ010000154.1 GCA_945861995.1 Pseudorhodobacter antarcticus | reverse complement strand
CCGAGGATCGGTTGGCGATATAGCGCACGGGGTCGATAGGCTCGTGCGTGGGGCCAGAGGTGACAATGATATGCCGCCCCTTAAGCGGCCCGTCCATCAGGCGCGCCGTAATCGCCGCCATAATCTCGTCAGGTTCGGCCATTCGGCCTAGGCCAAATTCCCCGCAGGCCATATCTCCACTGTTGGGGCCAACAAAATGGATACCGTCGCCGCGCAGGGTGGCCAAATTACGTTGGGTCGCCGCATGATGCCACATTCGCACATTCATTGCAGGGGCCAGCAGCACGGGTGTATCGGTGGCCAGCAGCAGGGTAGATGCCAAATCATCCGCCCGCCCGCCTGCCATTTTCGCCATCAGATCGGCAGTTGCTGGGGCAACCACAATCAAATCTGCGCTGCGCGACAACTCGATATGGCCCATTTCGGCCTCTTCGCCCAAATCAAACAGCGCGCGGTGCACCTTATGCCCTGCAAGGGCGGCAACGGACAGGGGGGTGACAAACTCCTCGCCCGCGCGGGTAAGAACGGGGGTCACCGCCATGCCAGCCCCGCGCATCAGGCGGATCAACAGCAGGGATTTATAGGCAGCAATGCCGCCGCCGATAATCAGCAAAACCCGTTTTTGATCCATCGTGTTTACCCTGCCGCCTTTGGCATAGGTCTAGGCGCAGCGCGCAGCAAACTCAACAGCCTAAAGCAGCGCCAGAACTTCGGGGGCGTTACCCTCTAGATGGCGGCGCAGTTTGGCATAAGCGGCGGCTTCTAGCTGGCGGATGCGTTCTTTGGAAAGGCCCAGTTCGGCGCCTAAAGATTCAAGCGTGCGCGGCTCTTCGATCAGGCGGCGCTGGGCCACGATGTGCCTTTCGCGCGCGGACAATCCCGCCAAGGCATCGGCCAGCCAGCCGCGCAGGCAGGCTTGGTCATGGGCGTATTCCACCTGTTCGGCGGCGCCTGGGCCGTCGTCTTCCAACACGTCAATCCATTCGCGCCCGTCTTCATCGCTGGCTTGGGTCGCATTCAGCGAGGCATCAGACCCCGCAAGCCGCCCTTCCATCATGGCAACTTCGGTCATCGAAACGCCGATCTCCATCGCCACCTTTTCGCGCAACTGGTGCTGGTCAAGGGTCATGCCCATGGCCTCTGCCTCGCGCGCCAATTTGGCTTGCACGCGCTTTAGGTTAAAAAACAACGCTTTTTGCGCCGAAGTTGATCCTGTGCGCACCATCGACCAATTGCGCATCACGTAATCTTGGATCGATGCCTTAATCCACCAGACCGCATAGGTTGAAAAGCGCACGCCACGATCGGGGTCAAACTTTTCAGCCGCTTTCATCAGCCCAAGGCTTGCCTCTTGGATCAGATCATTCATCGGCGCGCCGTAACGGCGGAATTTTGAGGCCATCGAAATAGCCAGCCGCATATAAGCTGTGATCAGGCGGTGCAGGGCTTGTTCGTCGCGCTGATCGCGCCACGCATAGGCAAGGCGCAGTTCGGTTTCGGCGTCAAGCAATTCAGCGCGCCGCGCCGCGCGGGGCAGGATTTGGTCGGTATAGCCGTCAGGCGCCATGGTCTAACCCCCTGAAATTGGGCTGGTATGCTGCCCTGATTTGTAAGGTATACGCAGGGGAAATATGCTTGGATCACCCGTGTTAGCGTCTGGCCCTAAAATTCGCATGAAATCTTCACGTTTTGTGATGGCCGCCCCCACAAAGCAGCATTGGCGTTGTGGCCCCGTGTTTGCTAGGCATAGAAAACCATCGGCGGAGCTTGTTATGTCCTACACTTTGATCATCGGTGACCGCAGCTATTCCAGTTGGTCACTGCGCGGTTGGCTGCTGTTTGATGCCTTCGGCATCGGCGTCAAAACACAGCAAGCGCGGCTTTACACGGATGGATTGGCCACCACGCTGGCCCCTTACGCCCCCGCCCGCACTGCCCCAACGCTGTTGTGCGAAGATGGCACTGTTGTGTTTGAATCTTTGGCAATCGCCGAGGAATTGGCAAGCCGTCACGAGGGTGCAGGGATTTGGCCAGCGGCACCCCGCGCCCGCGCCACAGCCCGCGTTTTGGCCAGTGAAATGCACGCAGGCTTTACCGCCCTGCGCAGCCATTGCCCCATGAACCTGCGTGCAAGCTACACAGATTGCGCCCCGACTGCGGCCGTTTTGGCCGATCTGGCCCGCCTGCAAACCATTTGGGACTGGGCGCGGCAGCAATCGGGCAGCACAGTTTCGGGCGCTTCGGGGCCTTGGCTGTGCGGCGATTATTCGGCTGCGGATGTGTTCTTTGCCCCTGTGGCTGCGCGCATTGCGGGCTATAACTTCCCGGGGGGGGGCGCCGCCCGCGCCTATGTGGCCGCGCATCTGGCCCACCCGTCGTTTCGCCGCTGGCGCGCCATGGGGCTGGTGGATGGGGCACATCAAGAATTTTATCGCCGTGATTATCCGCAGCGGCCTTGGCCTGGCCCGCAGGTATTGGCGGCATCAGCCGTGCCCGATGCAGATTTCGCCGCAAACCCTGCTACAGTGAACGCCGCCTGCCCCTATTCGGGCAAGGCAATATCCCACGCCTTAGAACTGGGCGGCCAGCGCTATGGCTTTTGCAATGCCTTTTGCCGCGATAAAACTGTTGCAGACCCCGAAGCGTGGCTAAAGTTTATGGAAATTTACCAATCGTAAACGAATCACCCCTACTCGTTAACCAAGGTTAAAGCGTTTTGCGGTTTCCAAGGTCGATAAGTCTTGGAATTCGAACGAACTTGGTTCGAATTCTGGGCCGATGTAAACACAAAACGCCCTAAGGAGACGGGTGTGATGGTTGCGCGGGCCTATACAGTTGCGTTTGACGGGGTAGAGGCCCGCATGGTCGAGGTGCAATGCGCCGTGGCGGCGGGCCTTCCGTATTTCGGCATCGTCGGCCTGCCCGATAAGGCGGTTTCCGAGGCGAAGGAACGCGTGCGCGCGGCGCTGGCATCGATGGCCATCGCCCTGCCGTCGCGGCGCATTGTTGTTAATCTGTCGCCTGCCGATCTGCCCAAAGAAGGCTCGCATTTCGATTTGCCCATCGCGCTGGCGCTGCTTGCCGCGTTGGAAATTATTCCCAAAGACATGGTAGAAGAAACCGCTGCGCTGGGCGAGTTATCGCTGGATGGCAAGCTGGTTCCCGTCATTGGCGCATTGCCTGCGGCCATGGCTGCGGCGGAAGAAAACCGCGTGCTTCTATGCCCCAAGGCCTGCGGGGCCGAGGCGGCTTGGGTTGGCGCAACCCGCGTGCTGGCGGCCTCCACGCTGGACGAGGTGCTGCGCCATTACACAGGCGCATCCCCCATGACCCCCGCCACAGCGGGCGAAGTGGTAGCCCCCCCCAAAGCCGCGATCTGCGCGATGTAAAGGGGCAAGAACGCGCCAAACGGGCGCTAGAAATTGCAGCGGCGGGCCGGCATCATATGCTGCTGGTCGGCAGCCCTGGGTCTGACAAATCTATGCTGGCCGCGCGATTGCCGTCGATCATGCCGCCACTCTCGCCGACTGAGGCACTTGAAACCTCGATGATCCATTCGCTTGCGGGGCTGCTCTCAGAAGGCGGCATCTCGCGCGTGCGCCCCTTTCGCGAACCGCACCACACCGCATCCATGGCGGCAATCGTGGGCGGCGGAAAGGGGGCAAAGCCAGGTGAAATCAGCCTAGCCCATAACGGCGTGCTGTTCATGGACGAGTTTCCCGAATTTCCACGCCCCGTTCTGGAAACCCTGCGCCAACCCATCGAAACGGGCGATGTCGTCATTGCCCGCGCCAATGCCCATGTGCGCTATCCGTGCAAGTTTTTGCTGGTGGCCGCTGCCAACCCCTGCAAATGCGGCTACTTGGCAGACCCCGCCCGCGCCTGCGCCAAAGTGCCGATCTGCGGCGAGGATTATTTGGGCCGCATCTCTGGCCCCCTGATGGACAGGTTCGATCTGCGCATCGAAGTGCCGCCAGTGGCCTATACAGATTTGGATTTACCCCCATCGGGCGATACGTCCCAAACCGTTGCCGCCCGTGTGGCGGATGCCCGCGCAAAGCAAACCGCGCGCTACGCAGGGCATGACCGTATCCGCGTCAACGCCGATCTGGAAGGCCCAGTTCTAGAGGAGGTGGCCGCCCCCGATGCCGAAGGGCGCGATTTGCTGGCGCGCGTGGCGCAGAAATTTGGCCTATCTGCGCGCGGCTATCACCGCGTTTTGCGCGTGGCCCGCACGATTGCCGACCTTGACCATTCGGACAATGTTCGCAGCCAGCAAGTGGCAGAAGCCGTCAGTTTCCGCATCGCCGTTGGGGTGAAATCCTAGGCGCGTATGGCTTCGATCGCTTCCCAAATCTTTGCGGCCGCGTTGATCCCGTCAAAGCGTTCCAGTTCTTGAATCCCCGTGGGCGAGGTCACATTAATCTCGGTCAGATAATCGCCGATAATGTCGATACCCACAAAGATCTGGCCATGATCGCGCAACGTGGGGCCAATGGCGGCGCAGATTTCCAAATCGCGGGGCGTCAGACCCACCTTTTCAGGCCGCCCGCCCGCGTGCATGTTTGACCGCGTCTCGCCCGCCTGCGGCACGCGGTTGATAGCGCCCACAGGCTCTCCATTTATTAAAATCACCCGCTTGTCGCCCTTGGACACGGCAGGAATGAATTTTTGCACAATCAAAGGCTCGCGGTTTATGGCCGTAAACATCTCATGGAGCGAGGCAAGGTTGCGGTCGTTTTCGTCCAGCCGAAACACCCCCGCCCCGCCATTGCCATACAGCGGCTTTAGGATAATGTCGCCATGGCGCGCCTTAAACGCGCGGATCGTGGCCAGATCGCGCGCAATGGCAGTGGGCGGGGTCAGGTCTGCAAAGCGCAAAACCAGCAGCTTTTCAGGATAATTGCGCACCCAAAACGGATCATTCACCACCAAAGTTTTGGGGTGGATCATGTCCAGCAAATGGGTGGTCGTGATATAGCCCATATCAAAAGGCGGGTCTTGGCGCAGCCAAACCACGTCAAACGTGGCAAGATCAACCTCGGCTTCCGTCCCATAGCTGACATGGTTTCCAACTTCGCGGCGCAGCTGAATAGGAAAACCCCGCGCCATAACGCGCCCTTCGACAAAGGCCAACTTATCGGGCGTGTAGAAGAACAACGAATGGCCGCGCGCCTGCGCTTCTAGCGCGATGCGAAATGTGCTGTCAGCATCGATATTCACCCCGCCGATGGGGTCCATTTGCAAAGCAACCTTCAGCGTCATGTCCGCCTCCTTGAAACACAGGAACTAGATGACGCAAGCCCGCCCAAGATGCAATTGATCAGGCGGCGAAGTTTTGCAAAATCTCGATCTGCCCAGCGCCATCCACCAGCGCTGCATCAAGGCGCACTTCGGTCAATTGGCCCATAGGTTCGTTTTCAACAAACTCTGCCGCCGCTGCATAAAGCCGCGCCACCTGACGCGCAGACAGATGTTCTGCCGCCTGCGCATGGGTGCGGCTTTGTTTAACTTCGATAAAGATAACCTGCGCGCCGTCGCGCATAATCAAATCAATCTCGCCCGATTTGCCGCGCCAGCGCTTTGCGACCAAGATGTTGCCGCTGCGTTCATAAAACTGGGCAAACTGCGCCTCGGCCGCAAGGCCAGCATGATAAGATCGCAGCCCAGTGTTTTGTTTTGCAGTCATTTCTTACCCAGTTCCAGTGCCAGCTGGTACACATCACGCCGCGCTGCGCCATAGGCGCTGGCCACCGATGCCACTGCATCCTTGACAGACATTTGCGCCAAAGCTTTGTCCAAAGCCGCCTCTAATGTTTCGGCGCTGGCAGATGGCACGGCTGCCCTATCGACCAGAACCACAATTTCGCCCTTTACATCGCGCCCGTCAAACTGCGTAGCAAGATCAGCCAATGTGCCACGCGACACTTCTTCAAACCGCTTCGTCAATTCGCGGCACACAACCGCAGCGCGATCATCACCCAAAACCTCGCACATATCAACTAATAATTTATGAACGCGCTTTGGCGATTCGTAAAACACCAATGTCGCCTGCACGGACTGGTACTCGCGCAAGAAACTTTGCCGTGCTGATGATTGTGCGGGGGCAAAC
>CAMAWZ010000153.1 GCA_945861995.1 Pseudorhodobacter antarcticus | reverse complement strand
GCGCAAGAAGTGCGCGAGATTTTGGCGCAAATCGGGGCGAGGTCATTGGACGAGGTGATTGGCCGTGCTGACCTGCTGTCACAAGTTTCGCGCGGTTCTGCCCATTTGGACGATTTGGATTTGAACCCGCTGCTGATCACCGTCGATGGCGCGCAGAAAATCACCTATGACCGTTCTAAGCCGCGCAATTTTGTGCCCGATACGCTGGATGCCGACATTGTCAAAGATGGCGCGCGGTTCTTTGAAGACGGCGAAAAGATGCAGCTTTCCTATGCTGTGCGTAACACGCTGCGCACCATTGGCACGCGCGCATCCAGCCATATTGTGCGCAAGTTTGGCATGAAAAACAGCCTTCAACCCGACCATCTGACAGTGAAACTGACAGGGTCTTGTGGGCAGTCTTTGGGCGCGTTCGCGGTGAACGGGCTAAAGATTGAAGTGATGGGGGATGCCAACGATTATGTCGGCAAGGGCTTGTCAGGCGGCACAATCGTTGTGCGCCCTGCCATGTCATCGCCGCTGCGCGCCGAGGAAAACACCATCATCGGCAACACGGTGCTGTATGGGGCAACGGGCGGCTATCTGTTTGCATCAGGCCGCGCAGGCGAGCGGTTTGCCGTGCGCAATTCGGGCGCATCCGTGGTGGTCGAAGGCTGCGGATCGAATGGTTGCGAATACATGACAGGCGGCGTTGCGGTGATTTTGGGCCGTATTGGCGCGAACTTTGGCGCGGGGATGACGGGGGGCATGGCCTATGTCTATGACCCTGCAAACCGCGCGCAGGCGTTCATGAACGGCGAAACCATTGTGACCTGCGGCGTTGAACACCCGCATTGGGAGGCGCAATTGAAAGTGCTGATCGGGCGGCATTTGGCAGAAACCGACAGCGCCATTGCCAAGCGTATCTTGGCCGATTGGGCGGGTGAGCGGGGCAACTTCCTGCAAATTTGCCCGCGCGAGATGCTGCCTCATTTGGCGCATCCGCTGTCAATTGCGCCCGTCAAGGTGCCTGCCGAATAGGCAGCCCTACACGATTGGACCATAAAAGCGCGGTAGAGGTAACTCTGCCGCGCTTGCCTTTATTTTGCCGCAATTAAGCTAAAATTAACCTTAAAAAGTATGCATTTGGAAACAATCGCGCAGATTGTCGCTAAAAAGAATAAGGGCGTCCGAAATTGCCCATTTATACCGATCAGTTCTACATCATGGACCCCGCGAGCCCGCCCGGCGCGGGCAGTACGTTGTCGATGGTGCGGTTAGAGCTGAACGACGCAAATTCCAACGGGCTGATCCGCGCGGGCAATAACGATACAGTCGGTGGGCTGGTTGTTAACGCTGTTTGGCAGAATGACACCATCACGGTCACCATGGCGGGGGTGACCCGCACTATCACTGGTGTCACTTTCTATCGCAACAGCGGGCCTGCGGTTTTTACCCCCACTGATGGCACAGTGCTGGGCACGGCCACATTTGTGCGGTCAACCTTTGTCACCACAAGCACGCAAACCACTGTGGGCAGCCTTGGGCCTGCCTGCTTTTTGCAAGGTACACGGCTGGACACGCCGCAAGGGCCGCGCCGCATTGATACCCTCCGCGCGGGCGATCTGGTTTGCACGCGCGATCATGGGCCGCGCCGAGTGCTTTGGGTTGGCCACAGCCCCGTGGACGGGATGGGCGAACATGCGCCAATTCGGTTTGAAATGGGCAGCATCGACAATGACCGCCCGCTTCTGGTATCGCCTTTGCACCGCATTCTGATCGCCGATTGGCGCGCGCCTTATTATTTTGGCATGGACGAGGTGTTTGTCCACGCCAAACATTTGGTCAATGGCCGCAGTATTCGCCGCGTTTTGCGCAAAAGGGCAGAATACTTTCATGTGATGTTTGACCGCCACGAAATTGTGCAAGCGCATGGCGCGGCCAGTGAAAGCTTTTATCCAGGTGATACGGTTTTGCACGCCAATCCGGCAATCTTGGCGCAGATTGCTTTGATTGTGCCGCAGGTCGTGCAAGGTACAGCGCTGTGGCGCTTGGCGCGGCCAATGCTGCGCGCACATGAGGCGGCGCTGCTGGGCATACAGGTCGATCGGAATATGCCGCAGCGCCAGCTTGACGCGCGCCCAGCGATGGGGGAAATAGCGGGTCATGGTCAAAGCCCCGTCCAACAAACCGCGCACATCATCCCGTTCGCCCCGCGCCGCCGCGCCGCCTGAACCTGCCTTGGGGCGGATTGCGCGGCTGCGCGCGGTTGCGGTTAAGGGACTGGTCGCGGTAGCTGGGCTGTTCGCCACGCTGATTTTGCTGTTTTCCTTTCTGCCGCCGCCGATCAACGTCTATCAGGCAGGCGAGGCATGGCGACTGGGCGGCATAACCAAAGACTGGACAAGCTGGGACGATATCGCCCCCGTTATGGCGCGCTCTGTTGTGGCCGCCGAGGATGCAAACTTCTGCAATCATTGGGGTTTTGATATTGCGGCCATCAAAGATGCCGTCAGCGAAGGGTCGAACCGCGGGGCATCGACCATTTCGCAGCAAGTTGTGAAAAACGTGCTTTTGTGGCATGGGCGCAGCTATGTGCGCAAAGCTTTAGAGGCGGTTTTGACACCCGCTGTGGAATTTGTCTGGTCAAAGCAGCGCATTCTTGAGGTCTATCTAAATGTCGCCGAATTTGGGGAGGGGATATTTGGCGTGCAGGCAGCCGCGCAGCATTATTTCGATGTGGACGCTGCCGATTTGACCGCCACCCAAGCCGCCCGTTTGGCTGCCGTTTTGCCTGATCCGAAAGACCGCAATCCGGCGGCCAGTTCCAGCTTTATGCGCCGCCGCAGCGCCGCTATCATATCAGGGGCGGAAACCATCGATGTGGACGGGCGCGCCGATTGTTTTGATTGGCAATAAGTGTTGGCAATAGACAGTTGAATTTGTCGCCATTTCACGCCAAAGCTGCATGGGATCGACTTTACCCGAGTGCCTTATGATTAGACTATTTCACGCGCCCCTGTCCCCGTTTTGCCGCAAGGTACGCCTGACCCTAGCCGAGAAAAAGCTAGAGGTGGAACTTGTCGAGGAACGCTTTTGGGAACAGACACCCGAATTCATGCGCCGCAATCCAGCGGGCAAAGTGCCAGTGCTGCGCATGGGCGCGATGACGCTGTCTGAAAGCCAAGCGATTTGCGAGTATATCGAGGAAACGGTTCCCACCCCGCCCTTGATGCCACGGGACGCTGCCGCGCGGTTTGAAGTGCGCCGCCTGTGCGCGTGGTTTGACGATAAATTCTACACCGAGGTCAGCGGCAAAATGCTGCACGAAAAGGTCACCAAAAAGCTGGCAGGACAAGGCCAGCCTGACAGCCGCGCGGTAAAGTCTGCCGCAGCGGCGCTGAAGTACCATATGGAATATCTGGGCTGGCTGCTGGATCATCGGCGCTGGCTTGCGGGCGATGTGATGACGCTGGCCGATTTTACGGCGGCGGCGCATTTGTCATCCTTGGATTTCATGGGCAATGTGGAATGGGACCGCAGCCCAAATGTCAAAGAATGGTACACCAAGCTAAAATCGCGCCCCGCCTTCCGCACCTTGCTGGCCGATCATTTACTGGGGTTTCAACCCCCGTCCAGCTATGCCGATCTTGACTTCTAACCACGATTTGCCGGCGCGACTGGCCGCGCAGGCGCAGGCGGTGGGCTTTGCCAAAATGGGCATTTGTGCGCCTGATGCCATTGCACAAGCGGCCCCGCGACTGCGCGATTTTTTGGACAAAGGCCATCATGGGCAAATGGCGTGGATGGCAGATCGCGCTGCATGGCGAGAAAACCCAGCGACGTTGTGGCCGCAGGCGCGGTCGGTGATCATGCTGGCGGAAAGTTATACGCCCGAACATGACCCATTGGATATTCTGGCCCACCCTGAATTGGGCGCGATTTCGGTTTATGCGCAGGGGCGCGATTATCATGATTTGGTCAAGCGGCGGCTGAAATCGCTGGGCCGCTGGCTGCTGGATCAGCCCGAGGGGAAAGGGGCTGAGATTAAGGTTTTTGTCGATACTGCCCCCGTCATGGAAAAGCCGCTGGCGCAGGCGGCAGGGCTGGGCTGGCAGGGCAAGCACACCAATCTTTTGGGGCGCGATATTGGCAATTGGGTGTTTTTGGGGGCGATTTTTACGACGCTAGATTTGCCTAAAGACGCGCCCGAAATCAGCCATTGCGGCAGTTGCACGGCTTGCCTTGATATCTGCCCGACCCGCGCCTTTCCTGCGCCATATCAATTAGATGCGCGGCGCTGCATTTCGTATTTAACCATCGAACATCGCGGGCCTGTTGACGTAGATTTGCGCGCGTTGATGGGCAACCGCATTTACGGCTGTGATGATTGTTTGGCGGTTTGCCCGTGGAATAAATTTGCCACCCGCGCGCGCGATATTGGCTATCAGCCGCGCGCGGGTCAGGCGGAACTGGCCAGCCTTGCCGTGCTGGATGACGCTGCGTTTCGGGCGCGCTTTGCAGGCAGCCCGATCAAACGCATAGGGCGCAATCGTTTTGTGCGCAATGTGCTGTATGCGATTGGCAATTCGGGCCTGCCGCAGTTGAAAGAAGCCGCCCGCGCGCATCTGTGTGACCCCGACCCAGCAGTGGCCGATGCGGCACATTGGGCTTTGGCGCGTTTGCAGGGTTAAGCTGCCGCAATTTCGCCTTATTCTGTGGCTTTTTCACCGCAGATTCCGCCGCTGATTGAAAAACTGTGCCATTGTTTCTGAAGATGCATCAATTTTTGCGCCTTCACGCCAATTAGAACGCTATACTTTCGAATAAGAGCACCCATGCCTTCGGCAGAGGGGGCCGAGCAGAGCAGCAAGGCCAAATGGCCAAAACAGGCATGATGTAAGCGTTGTGGCGCCGCCCCGTTTTGGGGCTTTGGCCGCATTGGGGCCTGCCCCACGCCCGCGCCGTGCGGAGAGCGAAACGTGGCTACATATAACGGAACGACAGGCGACGACAATCACACGGGCACGCCCGATGGCGATTCCATTTCTGGAAATGTTGGTAATGATACACTGGCAGGCCTAGGCGGTGTTGACACAATCTATGGCGGCGCTGGCAACGATTCACTTTCGGGCGGCGATGACAATGATCTGATTTATGGCGATTTTGATCCATCAGAAGATTTGGTTACAAATGGCACCTTCACCCGGACGGGTGGCGCGTTCACCATTGCTGGCTGGAACAGCATTAACCCCACTACAGGTTCTGGGCCGTTTTATTCGGGAACTTATGTTGCGCTGAACGCGTCGGCGGTGTCGAGCTATGGCGAGGGCGTGCAGCAATCCATCGCGACAGTCGCGGGGCAAGTCTATTCGGGGTCATTGCGCGCCTATGAAGATAACACAGGCACGTCGAACCACACGCTGCTGATCGAAGTGTTGGATGGCGCGGGTAACGTCATTTACACGCAAACCGAAGTTATTCTGAACCAAACCAATCGTGCGATCAATTTCAGCTTCACGGCTGTTAGCCCCAACTCAACGATACGCCTGACCAACCCAACCTCAACGAACACAGTCCAAACCGATTTGAAGTTGGACAATGTTGTCATCCTTGGCCCCATCGATCCTGTAGGCGCAGACACCATCGATGGGGGCGCGGGGAATGATCTGGTTTATGCAGGCGCCGGTAATGACAACCTGATTGGCGGCGCGGGAAATGACACCGTTTATGCAGGCGCCGGCGACGATTTATGGCAAAGCGGTGATACAGGCAATGACCTGCAATATGGCGGCGCGGGCAATGATATCATCAGCGGCGATTTGGGCAATGATACGCTGTACGGCGATGACGGTAATGATGCCCTAGAAGGGCATGAAGGCGCGGATTTCATTTATGGCGGCCTTGGCGATGATTATCTTGTAGGCGCGGATGTGAACGGCATTAGCACGCCTGCCAATCGCACCCTGACACCGACGATTGACACCGATGATGGTGCAAACGATTATCTGGACGGCGGCGCGGGCAATGACACATTGCTGGGTAACGGCGGGAATGACACGCTGATTGGCGGGGCGGGCAATGATGCGCTTATAGGCGGTGTAGGCGACGATTGGGTTGTGGACGAGGCTGTC
>CAMAWZ010000152.1 GCA_945861995.1 Pseudorhodobacter antarcticus | reverse complement strand
AAGTACTGTCTTTCCGTCGCGGCTAATGACTGATTTTTTCCAAACTTTCGCGCGCATCAGGCGGCAGGGCCGACATGGGCATCAGATAGGTGTGGATGGTAAAGACAACCGCGCGCGAAATGGGCAGGCGAATCAGGCATTGCCGTTCGCAGCGGACAAAGGGTTTCTCAATCGTTTTGCTGCGATCGCGCGGGTCTTCCTCTGGCCTTGGGTGGTGCAACGCATCGGTCGCATAGGTCAGAAAATTCATGCGCCACAGCCCTTGTTCCACGCGGATCGCGTCAAACATCCGCTGTACGCGCGCGGCCATGTCAGGTGTATAACTGTCCACAGGACTGTGGATCGACGTCATCGCGCGGCCCAGTTTCTGGACAAGTGTCCAAGAGGCAGGAAAGCACAAAATTGCCCCTGTCAGATGATGCTCGTCGCCCTCGGTTTGCAAGATACACAGATCTTCTTGTACCAATCGGCCCAAGGTGACCAGCGGGTTGGAACGGTCTAAGTCCACCTCTACCCCATCGGGACGCAGCACAGTTTGCGCGCCAAGACGATAGCCCGCATCGTGTGAAATCTTATCTAAAACAAGATGATACAACTCTTCTGCCGCCGCTTGCGCCTGCGGCAGCAGCCCATGCACGGCGCCGCGTTTATCCGCAATCAACCCATCGCGCAGCGCCATTTGCCCCGCATATGCCTCATCTCGGCGCAGGAAATCGCCCGCCGTCAGCGGTTGCACCCCAGGAAGGCGGGCCAAAGACGGCTCCATCCAAGGATAATGCGGCAGTTTATCTTGAAAAACGCTCATGTATTTTGCCTAACTCAGGTCGATCTGCCCCGCCAATGCGCGCAGCGCCTGCGCACGCTGGGGCGGAATGCGCGAAACCTCGACCCCTGTAAAGACGTGGATGGTTCCAAGTTCGAAATCTTGCACAACATGATCACTGACCCAGCCGCCAATTCCCAAATAACTGCGCAGCAAGGGCGGCATCGCCCGCAATGCTGCCATCGGATCGCTTGGCGCAGCAATGTCTTTTAAATCAATGATATGCGAATCCTTGCGGCCCACGGCCCACTGCGGGCTGATATGGGGCTTAAGCGCCCCTAATGCGGGCAAATGGGGCCCAACTTCGCTGCCCGCAAACGAGGCGCAGCCAAACAGCAGCGCCGCGCGGGTGCTGTCAACCATTCCCGCCATGGCCGCAAAGCACAGGCGCAGAATATCGGCCTCGCGCCCCGCCGCAGGGCCCGTATCATGGCGCGTATCCAAACAAAACCGACCAAGTTCCAGCGCGGGCCGATCCAGTGCGGAAAATCCAGCCAAATCATAGAATTGCCCAGAATACCCTGCCCCCATATCAGCGCCATCTGCATAACCTATCAGACGAAACGTGGCGCGCAACGCGTCGCCCTCTAGCACCATGATCTGCGTCGCCCGCGCATCAAATTCATCGATGCCCGCGCCGAATCGCGCAAGCCTCAGCGCCATGACACGGCTGGTATCTTGCGCCGTTCGCGCCCTGCGCACGTGATATTCTGCCGCCACCCTGCCTCACATCTTCTTGCATCGACAAATGCCGCCGATGCCCTACATTCGGCGTATTCCGCCCCCTAACGCAAGAGGCAGCTATGGCACCCGCACCACAAATCACGCCCACATTCGTCAAAACGGATGAAGAATGGCGTGCCCAACTTTCGGATTTGTCCTATAAGGTCACGCGCCAGCACGGCACAGAACGCGCCTTTAGCAATGACAATTTTCCAAAAGCGCAAGGTATGTTTCACTGCATTTGCTGCGATGCACCCCTGTTTTCAGCCGAGACCAAGTTTGATTCGGGCACAGGTTGGCCCAGCTTTTATGCCCCCTATGGCAGCCAACACGTGGGCGAAAGCCAAGATAACACATGGTTCATGCGCCGCACCGAGGTGCATTGCACCGCCTGCGCCGCCCATCTTGGCCATGTGTTTCCCGACGGCCCTGCCCCCACGGGCCTGCGCTATTGCATCAATGGGGTCGCTCTGGCGTTTAAACCATAGCCAACCCCGTAACGATCATCACTGAGACAGCAATTGATCTGTGCTGATGCGGCCTATGTTGCCAAACAATTGGCGCAAAAACCCTAAGCTTTTGACGTTTGGCTCGGTGACACGGCGCGACAGGGCAACGACATTGCCCTGTTCCAGCCCAAAGCGTTCCACGTTCGAAACTGTGCCCGCCTCATCGAAGCTGATCGCCACCACTTGACGGTCCACTTCAACAGGGGCCAGCGCGCCAACCTGTTTCCATTTGCTTTGCACATAGAACCAGCCCACATCATTCAAAAGCCCCGACGTGGACGGGCGCCCTACAATGGCGGCCACCGTCTCGCGGGTGTCTATGCCCACTTCAATACGGTCAAGATCAGCCACCTCTGGCACATAGCCATGGCGCTGATACAGCGGCGCGCAGGCAGCTAAAGCCAGTACCACTAACACCATCCGCAGCCCGAATTTGCCCATCATTCCCCCCAAATGCGCAAGCGACTTGCCCAAATCTTTCAAAGCCTTTATCGCCATACATGCGCCTGCCCGCAAGCCCTGCCATGCGGGGCGATGAAGCAAGGCGATGAAATTCTGCCGATTTAATGAAAGTGCCCATGTCCGCGCCCAAGTCTGATCCAGACGCCGCCATTTTGCCCAGCCAAACCTACCGCTCTGCTGCAGTTGTGGGGCGAAAACCATTGCATTTCGCCTTTACGCCCGATGCCGCCGCGCGGGCCGCGATTGCGGCGCATTTGGGCCTGCTTGGGCTGCACAGCTTTGTTCTAAAGGGCGCATTCACCCCGCAAGGGCGCGGTGATGTGGTTTTGCGCGCGGATTTGTCTGCGGCGATCACCCAAGCGTGCACCATCACCCTAGCGCCAGTGCCTGCAAAAATCTCGAGCACGATTGCGCGCGATTACCTGCGCGAATTTGCCGAACCGACCGCGCTCGAGGCCGAACTTGGCCCCGAAGACCAAGAACCGCTGCCCGAAGAATTTGATGTAGCGGCCATTGCTATCGAAGAATTGGCGCTATCCTTGCCGCTTTATCCGCGCGCGGCGGGGGCCAGCCTTGCCCCCACCATTGCCGCCCCCGCAGGCAGTGCCCCCTTAACCGATGACGCTTTGCGCCCCTTTGCGGGCCTTGCCAGCCTTGCGCAGGCCATGAAAGCCGACCCCAAAGACAAGCCAGCCGATGGGGCCGCCGATGAAGATACGCAAAACAAAGAGAAATCGCCAAAATAGGGCTTGCGCCGCGCTAAAATTTGGCTATGTTCCGCGCCTCATTCAGGGCTGTTTTTTGGGTATATTTGCACGAATTTCAGCACTGGCACACTTAGAATTATCGTTTTAAATCAGGGGCCTGTCCCCCAACTGAAAAGGCCCAGACATGGCTGTCCCTCAGAACCGAGTAACCTCGTCCAAACGGAACATGCGCCGCGCGCATGATGCATTGGTCGCAGGCAACCCCCAAGAATGCAATAACTGCGGCGAATTGAAGCGCCCGCACCATGTATGCCCGTCCTGCGGGCATTACGACGCGCGCGAAGTCGTGGCCACCAAGGCCGTGGATCTGGACGAGGATGCGGCGTAAGCCGCGCCCTTTCGTTTTCGCCATATGGCACCCCAACACAAGATCGCGATGTCACCTGATGCGGGATCTGCGCGTGTTGTGATTTCTGTAGATGCGATGGGCGGTGATCATGGGCCTGCGGCGGTTGTCGCAGGTCTTGTCATTTCTGCACGCGGGCTGCCCGATGTCGATTTTATTCTGCACGGCGATCAGGCCCAGCTTAACCCGATATTGGCCAAGTCGCCCGAACTGAGCGGCCGCGTCACCCTGCGCCACGCCCCCCGCGCTGTGACAATGGCCGACAAACCCGCCGCCATTATGCGGTCGGGCAGCGACACGTCTATGTGGGGCGCTGTGACATCCGTGCGCGATGGCGAGGCTGCGGTGGCCGTCTCTTGCGGCAATACGGGCGCGCTGATGGCGGTCTCTATGCTGCGCCTGCGCAAACTTGCGGGCGTGAACCGCCCTGCCATTGCGTGCTTTTGGCCTTCGCGCAATGCCTCTGGATTTAACATCATGCTGGATGTCGGGGCTGATATTAAGGCCGATGCGCAAGATCTGCGCCAATACGCGGTCATGGGGGCTGCCTATGGCGCCGTCGGCCTTGGCCTTGCCCTGCCCCGCGTGGGCCTTTTGAACGTTGGCACAGAAGAACACAAAGGCCGCGCCGAGCTGCACGAGGCGCATGATTTGCTGGCCCAAGATGCCGCTGGCCAGTTTGATTTCATTGGTTTTGTCGAAGGCAGCGATATTCCCTCAAACCGCGTCGATGTGATCGTGACCGACGGGTTTACAGGCAATATCGCGCTGAAAACGGGCGAAGGCACGGCAAAACTGATTGGCGATTTTATGCGCGAAAGCTTTACGCGTAATTTGACCTCAAAACTTGCGGCCCTGCTGTCGATGGGCGTTCTGCGCCATTTGCGCCGCCGCATTGACCCGCGCCGCGCCAATGGCGGCGTGTTTTTGGGGCTAAACGGCACTGTTGTGAAATCGCATGGCGGATCGGACGCTGTTGCATTTGCGTCGGCCATCGCGCTGGCGCACCGACTTTCGCGCGGGGCCTTCTTGGCGCGCCTTGCAAGTCGGGTATCTACAGGGCAAACTGCACCCGCAAGCGGCGGGGAGGCTGGGGCCAGCGTATGACGATCAGAGCCGTTGTTCAGGGCGTGGGCCATTATTTGCCTGCCCGAGTTGTGGAAAATGCCGAATTTGCGGCCACAATTGACACGTCGGACGAATGGATCAAATCGCGTTCGGGGATTGAACGGCGGCACTATGCCGCCGACGGGGAAACCACATCCGATCTGGGCGCACAGGCCGCGCGCGCGGCACTGGCCCATGCGGGGCTACTTGCCGATGATTTGGATGCCATTATCCTTGCCACATCGACCGCTGATCTCACCTTTCCGTCGGCCGCATCTATGATTCAGGCCAAAATTGGCATGACACGCGGGTTTGCCTTTGATGTGCAGGCGGTTTGTGCGGGCTTTGTCTTTGCCCTATCCACCGCGCAAGGCATGATCCTGTCTGGCCAAGCGCGCCGTGTGATGGTGATCGGCGCGGAGACGTTTTCTAAACTGATGGATTGGGAAGATCGCGCATCCTGCGTTCTGTTCGGTGATGGCGCAGGCGCGCTGATTTTGGCCGCTGAGGACGCCGCCGGCACCAGCAGTGACCGCGGTATTTTGGCCACGGATTTGCATTCAGATGGCCGATTCAAAGACCTGCTTTTCGTCGATGGCGGCGTCTCTACTGGCCAAACGGGCCGCCTGCGGATGCAAGGGCGCGAAGTGTTCCGCCATGCCGTTGAGAAGTTAGCCGAAACTGCTCATACCGCATTGGAAAAAGCGGGCCTAAGCGGCGAAGATGTCGATTGGATCGTGCCGCATCAGGCCAATATCCGCATTATCGAAGGCACGGCCAAACGGATGCAAGTGCCGATGGACCGTGTGGTGGTCACAGTGCAAGACCACGGAAATACCTCTGCGGCGTCAATCCCCTTGGCCTTGTCGGTTGGGGTGGCGCGCGGGCAGATCAAACGCGGCGATCTGATTGTGACCGAAGCCATTGGCGGCGGTCTGGCTTGGGGCGCGGTTGTGCTGCGTTGGTGATGACGGCCCAGAATTGTAAAATTATACCATTGCGTGAGTATATGCTGCAGATCTGTTGACTTAGCGTAATTCACTGTTCAAACTCGTCCAAAATCCGGGGGGATAACATGAGCGAAAAAACATTGACGCGCATGGACCTTAGCGAAGCGGTGTTCCGCGAAGTGGGTCTAAGCCGTAACGAATCGTCTGATTTGGTTGAAGCCGTTTTGAAACATATCTCTGATGCATTGGCAGCTGGCGATACGGTGAAAATTTCGTCCTTTGGCACGTTTTCGGTGCGCTCAAAAACGGCGCGCGTGGGCCGTAACCCGAAAACGGGCGACGAGGTTCCGATCAGCCCCGCCGCGTGCTGTCATTCCGTCCCTCGCATATGATGAAGGATCACGTTGCGGCTGGCAAAAAGACGTGAACTGCCCCAGT
>CAMAWZ010000151.1 GCA_945861995.1 Pseudorhodobacter antarcticus | reverse complement strand
CGCAGCTTTGCGCTATGCAGACCCAAAGCTAAGGAAAGACCATGCCAGAGACCGACCGCCCCCAAATCACCCTGATTACCCCGCCTTCCTTTGATCTGGAGTTATTCCCCGATCAACTGGCCGCCGTCATGGACAGCGTGGATATCGCCTGTCTGCGCCTGTCGCTTGCCAGTGGTGATGCCGATTTCATCGCCCGCGCCGCCGATGCCTGCCGCGTGGTGGCCCACGCCCGCGATGTGGCGATTGTGATTGAAAACCATGTGAAACTGGTGGAACCACACGGGCTGGACGGCGTGCATCTGACAGACGGCGCCCGCCAAGTGCGCGCCCTGCGCAAGGATCTAGGCGCGGATGCTATTATTGGGGCCTACTGCGCTGGATCGCGCCATGATGGCATGGCCGCAGCCGAGGCGGGGGCAGATTACGTGGCCTTTGGCCCAGCAGGCGAGACCCCCTTGGGGCGTGGCGAGCGGCTGGAGTTTGACACCATCGAGTGGTGGAGCCAAGTCATCGAAGTGCCTTGCATTACGGAGGGCGCGCTGACGCTGGAGTTGATCCGTCAATACGCGCCTGTAACCGATTTCTTTGCCATTGGGCCAGAGATTTGGGGTGAGGAAGATGCTGCGGCGGCACTAAAGGACTTACTTAAAGGGCTGTGATAGGCCTGCGCGCACCACCCTCTCACACTCTGCCGACAGTTCCTTGCGCCCTGCGTAATCGGCCACGCGCAAGGGTGGGTGCAGTATCACTTCAATCCTTCCCTGCCCCTTGGCTGCCAAAGTCGCCGCCAGATGCGGGGCAAAGTCCATATCGCCCCACCAGCCGTAGAAATTGGCGGGCTGACCTGCTGGCGCGGTATAGCGCAGGGTGGCGGGCTGCACGTAAAGATCGCCCATGTCATCGCCATAAAGCGCCGCGAAAAGGGTGGGCTTAAATGGCAGGATAAAGGTGCTGTCGGTGCTGGTGCCTTCGGGAAAAAACAGCAGGCGGTGCCCCGCGCGCAGGCGGGATTCAAATTCCTGTTGCTGGCGCTTTGCCTCTACCACTTTGCGGGTGATAAACAGCGTGCCTGTGGCGCGGGCCAGCCAGCCAATAGCGGGCCATGCCGCCACTTCGGATTTACTGACGAAATACACCCTTTGCGCGGCGTTTAGTGCAAAGATATCCAGCCAAGAGGCGTGGTTGGCCACCACAAGCCCGTGTTGCTGCATGGGCCTGCCCTGCACGGAAAAGCCAAAGCCCATCAGCCACAGCACAGCGCGGCATACGGCCTGAGTGAGATAGGGCGTGAACGGGCGCGCGGGCCCAAACAGCGGGGCCTCGATGGCGCGCAAGATTAGCTTAACCGCCAGCCCGCCAAACACCAGCGCGCCCACGATACTGCCGCGCAGGGCGATGCGCGCCAGGCCGCCAAACCCATAACCCCCGCTCATCCCCGCCCTGCCTTGCGGGTGTAAAACTCGCGGTGCCGCGCGCTCATGTTGGCGGTGTCCATCACAAGGCACACATCGGTGGTGTTAAAGGCATGGTCCACCCATGCCCCCTGCCCCACAAACCCGCCAAGGCGCAGATAGGCTTTCAGCAGGTTGGGAACCCCCGCTAGGGCCTGCGCGCGGTTAATCTGTGCGGCTGGCACAATATCCATCGCCACCCCATGCGGTGCGCGCGCTGTTACCCGCATTTCGGGCGGGGCAAGATGGGTGTGGTGCAAATAGGACAGCGGCTGCGCCAGCGCGGCCACATCTGTGCCATGCAGCGAGGCGGGGCCAAACATCACCTCAACCTCGTGCCGCAGCACATAATCGGCCAGCCCATTCCACAAATGCAGCATCGCCGATCCGCCGCGATAATCGGGGTGCACGCAAGACCGCCCCAGTTCCATCAACCGCCGACCAGAGGCGCGCAGGGGGCTTAAATCAAACTCATCCTCTGCATAAAACCGCCCGCCCTGCCCCAACGCCTGACTGCGCAGCAGGCGGTACACCCCAACCACAGGATTTTCACCGCGCGCTGCACGGTGCGGGTCGATCAGCAGCAAATGATCAAAAATCGCATCAAAGGCGTCAATCTCTAGTCCTTGGGCATGATCCACCATTGGCCCATCTGCGCCAAGTTCCTGCACAAACACCAGATACCGCAGCGCTTGGGCTGCGCGCAGGTCATCGCGCGTGGCGGCAAGGCGCATCTCAAAGGGCGGATCGGCGGATTTATCGCCCATTTGGGCGGCCTTTGGCCGATGCCGTGGCCCCGTTCAAATTTAAAGATAATTTTAACATTTTTTAAACTAATGTCCCGCTTAAGTTGAGAAATCGCGCATCAGCGTGACTTGATCGCTGTCTATCACCACTTTGCCCGCATGTTCAAAATTGACCGTCACCTTCGCCCCCACTGCCGACTGCACCTGCCCCAGCCCCCAATCGGGGCAGTGCGGGTGGCGCACCAGCATTCCCGGCTCTAATAAGTTGCGCATCTTGCCCCTATCACAGGAAACACCCCTTGCTTGATCCCATCCATCTGGCAGCCCTTGTCGCCTCGCGTATTTGTCACGACCTTATTAGCCCAATTGGTGCCATCGGCAACGGGGTAGAGCTGATGATCCTGGACGCCTCGGGCGCATCCAGCCAAGAAATGGCCTTGATAATGGAAAGCGCGGGCCATGCCAACGCGCGCATACGCTATTTCCGCATTGCATTTGGCCTGTGCGCGCCAGATCAGCGCATTGGGCGGGGCGAGGTGGTGGGAATTTTGAACGATCTTGCTGCGGGCGGACGGATGAAAGTGGTCTGGGACAGCGCGCAAGATCTGCCCCGCCGCGATGCAAAAATGGCATTTCTGGCGCTGATGTGTTTGGAAACTGCGCTGGTTCAAGGCGGGGATGTGGCCATTTCTAGGGGCAGCGCGGGCTGGACCCTAACCGCCCGCGCAGTGCGGATCAAACAAGACCCCGCTCTGTGGGGCGGGCTTGCGCGCGATGCCAGCCTTGACGCCCATGACGATATTGCCGCAGGGCACGTGCATTTTCTCCTGCTGGCCCTAGAGGCCGCGCGCCAGCATCGCAGCATTTCGGTAACGGGCGGCGAAGGTGCGGGCGCGCTGACGATCAGCTTTTAGGTGCAAGCCCGCTAAACCCTAACTGTGCCGTTCCCCGTGACCAAATACTTAAAGCTGGTCAACTGATCGGCCCCCACGGGCCCGCGCGCGTGCATCTTGCCTGTGGCAATGCCAATCTCGCCGCCCATGCCAAATTCGCCCCCATCGGCGAACTGGGTCGACGCGTTGTGCATCAATATCGCACTGTCCAGATGTTTAAAGAAATGCGCGGCGGTGGCGGCGTTTTCCGTCAGGATCGATTCGGTATGCTGGCTGCCATAGCGTTTGATATGGGCAATCGCCTCGTCCACGCCGTCCACCAATTTGGCGGCGATGATCATGTCCAAAAACTCACGGCCAAAATCATCGGGGGCAGCCTGCACGGTGCCTGGAATTTTCAACAACTCGCCCGTCGTGCGCACTTCAACGCCCGCTTTGATCAGATCTTCAATCAAAACCGCACCATATTTGGTGTAAAATTGCCAATCGATCAGCAGGCATTCCGCCGCGCCGCAAATGCCCGTGCGGCGGGTTTTCGCGTTCAGCACCACGCGGCGCGCCTTGTCCAAATCAGCGTCGCGGTCGGCGTAGACGTGACAGATGCCTTCCAGATGCGCAAACACAGGCACCCGCGCCTCGCGCTGGACAAGGCCCACCAGCCCCTTACCCCCGCGCGGCACGATCACGTCGATATACTCGGCCGCGCGCAGCATTTCGGACACCATAGCGCGGTCAGATATGCCAACCAATTGGATCGCAGCCTGCGGCAGGTTTGCGGCGCGCAGACCTTCCACCATGCAGGCATGGATCGCTTCAGACGAGTTCTGGCTATCCGACCCCGCGCGCAAAATCACCGCATTGCCTGCCCAAAGGCACAGCGCACCCGCATCCGCGGTGACATTGGGGCGCGCCTCAAATATCACGCCAATTACGCCCAAGGGGGTGGCCACGCGCTGAATATGCAGCCCGTTTGGCCTGTCCCATTCGGCCAGCACGCGGCCAACGGGGTCTTTTTGTTCGGCAATCGCGCGCAGCGCGTCCGCAATCCCTCTCAGGCGGGTGCCGTTCAGCATCAGGCGGTCCAGCATGGCTTTGGACAGGCCCTTTTCCTCGCCCGCTGCCAAATCCAGCACATTGGCATCCAAAATCTGTGTCTCATGGGCCAAAATCGCCGCCGCCGCCGCTTGCAGGGCCACGACCTTGCGCTCGGAACTCGCAATTGCCAATTCGCCCGCCGCCGCCCGCGCCGCCTGCCCCATCTCGCGCATCAGCGCCTTTGCGTCTAAGCTCATCTCTCGCCCTTTCACTTTGGCCTAAATACCTATGTCACGGCCTAAATGACCAGATCATCCCTATGGATCAAGGCCGCCCGCCCCGCATAGCCCAAAATCGCCTCGATATCGCCCGACCGGTGCCCCGCAATCGCGCGCGCCTCATCGGCGGTATAGCGGATCAGGCCTTTGCCCAAAACATCGCCGTTCGGGGCCAAAATCGCCACAGGCTCGCCGCGCCCAAAGCGGCCCGTCACTGCCGTCACCCCAGCGGGCAGCAGGGATTTGCCCTGCGCCATCGCGCGCACGGCCCCTGCGTCCAGCCGCACCTCGCCGCGCGGCTTCATTGCCCCAATCCAGCGTTTGCGCGCGGCCTGCGGATCGCCCTTGGCCAAAAACCACGTCCGCGCCGCGCCATTTGCCAGCGCCGTCAGCGGGCGCAGGGTTGAGCCTTCCATAATCGCCATCGCGCATCCGCCCGCGACGGCGGTTTTCGCGGCCATCAATTTGGTCTTCATGCCGCCTTTGGACAGGCTTGATATAGGATCACCCGCCATCGCCTCGATTGTTGGAGTGATCGTTTCCACCAGATCGAACCGCTGCGCCGTGGGGTCTTCTTTGGGGTTGGCCGAATAAAACCCATCGACGTCTGACAGCAAAATCAACTGATCCGCCCCCACCGTCACCGCGATTTGTGCGGCCAGTCTGTCGTTATCGCCAAATCGAATTTCATCGGTGGCAACAGTGTCATTTTCATTTACAATCGGCACCACGCCAAGGCCAAGCATGGTTTCCATCGTGGCGCGGCTGTTTAGATATCGGCGGCGGTCTTCGGTATCTTCCAGCGTTACCAAAACCTGCCCCGCGATAATTCCATGCGGGGCCAGTGCCTCGGAATAGGCCCGCGCCAGTTGGATCTGCCCCACCGCCGCTGCCGCCTGTGATTGCTCTAACGTCAAATTACCCAGCCCAAGGCCCAGAACAGTGCGGCCCAGCGCGATGGAACCTGACGACACCAGCACCACATCTGCACCGCGCAATTTCGCATCCGCCACATCGGCGCACAGCGCCGTCAGCCATTCGCCCTTTAGTCCTGTGGCGCGGTCGACCAGCAAGGCCGAGCCAATTTTCACAACCAGCCGTTTGGCGGTGCGAATATCGGGCGCAATGAGTGGCTTTAAGGCTGCCATGGCGCATCGTCCACCACGGGGGCTTGATATTTGATATGGGCGTGCAGGGCGCGAAGGGTATCTTGCAGCCCCATGCCCGCCACGCCCAAAATGGTCATCACAGGCCCGCCTGATGCCTTTTCCAGCGCCTTCTTGCGTTTCTTGATGGTCTCTGCGTCCAGCGCATCGCATTTGTTCAGGGCCACAACGCGCGCCTTGTCGCCCAGCGCCTCGGCATAAGCCTCAAGCTCGGTCACGATGGTCTGGTAATCTTCTGCCACAGTCTCGGACGTGCCATCGACCAGATGCAGCAGCACTTTGCACCGCTCTACATGGGCCAAAAACTGCATCCCCAAACCGCGCCCTTCGGATGCCCCTTCAATCAGGCCCGGAATATCGGCCATCACAAATTCGGCCCCGTCAATGCCTACAACGCCAAGGTTGGGCACAAGGGTGGTAAAGGGGTAGTCAGCGATTTTGGGGCGCGCATTGCTCACAGCGGCCAGAAATGTCGATTTGCCCGCATTGGGCAGGCCAACAAGCCCCGCATCGGCAATCAGTTTCAGGCGCAGCCAGATCGTGCGCTCAATCCCCTCTTGCCCAGGGTTGGC
>CAMAWZ010000150.1 GCA_945861995.1 Pseudorhodobacter antarcticus | reverse complement strand
CGCGCGTGCACGCACCAGATTTTATCACAACCCAACTTGCGGCATTTGGTGCGTGAAATCACGCACGCTACTCTCTACCGATGCCTGTATCAGCCGTCCCGCGCGCAGGATCTTTAGACAAAAAACCAGATACAAGCGACGCCGTCATTCCAGCCCTCGCGCCCAAAATCGTAGAAACAATTGTGATAACGAGAAAGTTTTTTGTAATTTCATTTATGACGATTGGCCGAAAATAAATGGCCATATCGCCATCAGCCAATATTTTTAAATTCCGCTGTGCAGACAGTAAAGCGCTGCCCACTGTCTCAGTAGCACTTATTCTATCATCGATATCTGCAATGATTTCCAGGTCGGATTGTTGAAATCTTTTAATTGAGGCGTTATACTTGTTCTCAATCTCTCTCAAATCAGCTTCATACGCATCTGCCAGTTTCGGCTTTGAGGTCTCCTGCGTCAGGACTGATTGACCCGATTTCCAATTTTCAGTTTAAAGGGTTTGAAGTTGCCCTGCAACTTGTTGATCCAGACAATCAAGAAATTTGCTAAGACTGCCGCCAGCAGATACAGATTCACAAAGATCACGGATCGGGGTTGGATAAATCTATACGAAGAAGGGGGCTTCGACGATATAGCGCGCAGGTGACGCTGTGTACCATCCAACACCCACGAACGAACCTACCATAGCGCAAGCCGCTATCATCCTTTTGAATTTCGAAAAATACTTCAAAAGTTCCCAAAAACTGACATCACCGTTCCGAAATAGGTTCTGATCTGTCATGGCAGGCCTATTCAGTAATGAGATTACACTTTCGTTAACCATATATAAACAATTAAAGATTGCAAGCCCAAGTGAAGGGTTTGTGCCTCGCTGGAAGATCTTTCCCTAATTGTCACATCCCGGAAGGTGGTAGGGCTGTTTCCTGAACAACTCCGGCTTCAGCCAGCTTAAGGCGCGTGCAGCCGCGCACCACTCTCAATGCCGCACATCGCGCCCAAAATGGTGCGTGAAATCACGCACCCCACACGCCCTACGATGTAGGGACGGATGCAATACGCACAACATACGGGAAAAATACGGATACCATACGCCGAAAAGCCATAAAACAAGGCGTCTTCGGCGGGTTTCGCGCCGCGCAAGAATTCCCCCCGCGCGGCGCATTAACCTACAAAATTTCCGACATCTTCACTGTGCGACCCTCGGCAACGGATTTCAGCGCGGCTTCGGCCAAGGCCAGCGCAATCAGCCCGTCTTCACCCGACGGCGCGGCGGGTTTGCCGCTGCTGAGCGCGGCAATAAAGCTGGCGATTTCAGCGCCGTAGGCTTCGGTATAGCGGGTCATAAAGAAATCATGCAAGGGCGGGCGGGTATAGCCTGCGCCTGTTGCGACCTCAATCGACACGGGGCGTTGATTTTCCGCCGATACCGCGCCTTTTGACCCATGCACCTCGATCCGCTGGTCATAACCATAGGTCGCGCGGCGCGAGTTGGAAATCATCGCTTGGCGGCCACTGGCGGTTTTCAGCATGACCTGAACAGAATCAAAATCTCCTTCTTTTCCAATGGCTTGATCCACCAAAACAGCGGCCATGGCGGATACTTCGGCAATTTCTTCGCCCAGCAAAAACCGCGCCATATCGAAATCATGGATGGTCATATCGCGGAAAATCCCGCCAGACCGCGCGATATATTCCACAGGCGGCGCACCCGGATCGCGCGATGTGATAACAGCCATTTCCACATCGCCAATCGTGCCCTTGTCAATTTCAGCCCTAACTGCCTGAAAATGCGGGTCAAATCGGCGGTTGAACCCCACCATCAGCGTGCCTTTGTGGGCGCGCACCACTTCAAGGCAGGACTTTACACGATCCAGCGACAGATCAATTGGCTTTTCGCAAAACACAGCTTTTCCAGCCTTAACAAAGGCTTCGATCAGATCGGCATGGGTATCGGTGGGGGTGCAGATGACGACGGCGTCAATATCCGTGGCGGCCAAAATCGCCTCCATACTGCGCACATCACAGCCGTATTGATCGGCAATGGCTTGGGCTGCGGCGGGCATGGCATCGGTCACCGCGACCAGTTTGGCATTGGCATCCCCCATCACAGCCTTGGCGTGAACCTTGCCAATGCGCCCTGCGCCCAAAAGGCCAAATCTGACTGTCATTATCGTCTCCTTAACGGGGTTTTGCAGGTTTATGCGGGGGATCGTTTGGGCAGAACGTATATTCCGAAACGGCGCGCGTTCAACCCGAAAATTCCAAAACGCCCCGCGCGATGCCGAAGTTTCGTCAGCGCGCGGGGCTTGGGGGCGAGGTTTCGCGGCGCTAGTCTTGGCTGCGCAAAACCCCCGCAGGGCGGCGGGCCAGCGGGCGCAGAACAAAGACCAGACCCGCCAGTAATGTGGCCAAAATCCCACCGAAAATCACGCCAAGGGCAGACAGCGGTTCGAACAGATAATCTGCGTCCATCACGAAATGCATCACGCCCCATGCGCCCAGCGCGCCCGCAAACAGCGCGACCAGACCTGCCGCCGCCCCTGTCAGCGCGGCGCGCAGGGCAAAGCTGATCAGGATGCTCCCGCGCGTGGCCCCAAGGGTTTTCAGAACGGCGGCTTCATACACCCGCGCGCGCTCGCCTGATGCGGCAGCGCCAATCAGCACCACAAAACCCGTGGTCAGCGTGGCAAGGGCCGCCAGAGTGGTTGCCTGCGCAATCGCGCCCAAAGCTTCGGCGGCGCGGGCAATGGCGGCCTTGATCCCGATGGCGGTTATGTTGGGATAGGCGCTGGCCATTTCGCGCAATATACCCGCCTCGGCCTCGCCGCTGGCATAGACAGTCGAGATGTAGGTATGCGGCGCGCCGGCCACGGCATTCTCCGATAGGGTCATGATAAAGCCCATGCCCGCATTGGAAAAATCGACATTGCGAAACGAAGTCACCCGCGCGGCAATGTCGCGGCCAAGGATGTTGACGGTGATCATATCGCCCAGTTTCAGCCCGATTTCCAGCGCTTCTTCTTGTGCAAAAGACACTTGTGGCTCGCCCGTATAATCTGCGGGCCACCATGTGCCGCTGGTGACAGTTGTGCCTGCGGGCATGGCACCTGCAAAGGTGATGCCACGATCGCCTTGGGTCACCCAATGCCCGCCCGACACCTCGCGCGCACCTGCGCCGTTGATTTGGCTGAGGATGCCGCGCAGCATGGGCGCACTTTCCACTTGGGTTACGTCCGCATTGGCGGCCAGTTTGGCGCGGAACCCGTCGATTTGGTCAGATTGGATATCGACAAAGAAATAGCTGGGCGCGCGGTCTGGCAGATCGCGCGCAATGGCCGCGCGCAGGTTATAATCGATCTGCCCGACAGCGGCCAAAACCGTCAGCCCAAGGCCAAGGGCCAGCACGATCTGCATGGTTTCGGCGCGCGGTGCGCCAATGGCGGCAAGGGCAGCGCGCAGGCCAAAGCGCCCGTGCATAAACTTCAGGCGCGCGGCGCGGCGCACAGCCCAGCCAAGGCCCAGCGCCGCCAGTGCCAAAATGGCCAATGATGCCGCAATGCCGCCCGCCATGCCCAGCGTCAGCGCCCAATTGCCCGACAGCAGCACTGCGCCGCCCACCAAAATCAGTGCAAGCCCCGCCAGCGCCACCAGATAGCGCCCGCGCACCCGCCCGCCCGCAACACCGTCCCGATACAAAGCGGCAGCGCGGATCGATTCAGACCGCGCAAGCGGCCACAGCGCAAACAAAAAGGCCGAAGTCATGCCATAAAACGCCGCTTCCAA
Source organism: Pseudorhodobacter antarcticus (assembly GCA_945861995.1). GTDB lineage: Bacteria > Pseudomonadota > Alphaproteobacteria > Rhodobacterales > Rhodobacteraceae > Cypionkella > Cypionkella antarctica_B. The sequence continues at coordinate 2,363 of CAMAWZ010000150.1, read as the reverse complement.
AACGGGGCCCGCCTGAAGCGAGATATCCGCAGGAAAGGGCAAAGCTGCCTGAATTTGCGCGGCAAACAGCAGGGGCAGGCCCACCCCCAGCATCAGGCCCAGCGCCACGCCGACGGCAGACAAAAGAGCAATTTGCAGGAAATAGATTTGAAAAATCAACCCGCCTGTCGCCCCCAATGTGCGCAGCGTGGCGATGGTGGAAATCTTTGCCTCTAGGTAGGATCGTACGGCAGCGGCCACGCCAACCCCGCCCACGGCAAGGCCCGCAAGGCCGACCAGAACCAAAAAGTCGCCCATACGATCGACAAAACGCTCCACGCCCGGCGAGGGGCGGCGGCGGTCGTCCCAATCAAGGCCGCTTTCGCGAAACTTGGCTTCGGTCTGGGTTTGCAACTGTTCCAGATCGGCCCCTACCGGCAGGATCATCCGATACGCGCTGTCAAACAATGTGCCTGGGCCCAGTAGGCCCGATTGCGCCAGATCAGCGCGCAGCACAATCACGCGCGGGGCAAAGCTAAAGCCCGAGGTGGCGCTATCGGGTTCGGCAATCAGGCGGGCGGCAAGGCGAAAGGGTGTCTCGCCCAGTTTGAACGTATCGCCAATGGCAAGGCCCATCTGATCGGCCAAAACACCGTCCACCACCGCGCCAGCCGCGCCGTTCTGCGGGGCAAAGGCGGCTGGCAAATCTGCCGCGCCGTCCATTTGCACCGCGCCCAGCAGCGGATAGGCCGTATCCACCGCCTTAACCGCCACCAAAACCCGTTGATCCCCCGCCACGGCCATGGAACGGAAATCGACAATCTCGGATAGCTTTTCGCTGATGCTGTCCAGATAGGCGCGTTCCTGAGCGCTGGCGTATCGGTAGGTGATCTTTGCCTGCGCATCCCCGCCCAGCAGCACGGCCCCCTGTTCGGTGAGGCCCGATTGGATCGAGGCGCGCACCATGCCCACGCCCGCAATGGCCCCGACGCCCAGCGCAAGGCAGGCCAGAAACACGGCAAATCCGCGCAGCCCGCCCCGCAATTCGCGCCCTGCAATGCGGGCGGCCAAGGCGAAATCGGCGGTAATGCTCATGCTGTCACCTTGGCTTTGGCCTTTGGCGCGGGGTTGGCTGCGCTGTCTTCGGCAATGCGCCCATCCACCAGCCGAATGGTGCGCCCGCAGCGCGCGGCAAGGTCTGGGGCATGGGTGACCATGATCAAGGTCGCGCCGTGGCGGCTTTGCAGGCCAAAGATCAAATCCATAATGGCCGCGCCATTGACGCTGTCCAAATTACCCGTCGGCTCGTCCGCCAGCAAAATGGCAGGGCGCGGGGCGGCGGCGCGGGCCAATGCGACGCGCTGCTGCTCGCCCCCAGATAATTGCGCAGGGTAATGATCCATCCGCGCGGTCAGGCCGACGGCGGCAAGTTCGCTGCGCGCGCGCGCAAACGCGTCGGTATCGCCCGCAATCTCCATCGGCATGGCGACATTTTCCAGCGCGGTCATCGTCGGGATCAGGTGGAACGATTGAAACACCACCCCCATGCGCCCGCGCCGAAACCGCGCCAGCTGATCTTCGTTCATGTCGCTGATATCATCGCCAAGCGCGGTAATTTGGCCAGCGGTCGCGCGTTCCAGCCCGCCCATCAGCATCAAAAGCGATGATTTGCCCGAACCCGAAGGCCCAACCATACCAATCGTCTCGCCCCGCGATATATCAAGGGAAATGCCCTTCAATATCTCGACATTACCTGCGTTTCCCGCCAAGGTTAGGCCAACATCTTTCATGCTTAGAACTGTATCGGTCATCATGCGCGCCTTTATTGCTTTTCCAATACCTATGCCGCCGCGCAGAATTCGCAACGCGATTGCAGCATTTTTCTACACTTTCGCGCTGTTTGTGGGGGGGATTGCCCCGATCACGGCGGCACATGCCGAAACTGTGACCCTTGTGGCCTTTGGCGATAGCCTTACCCAAGGCTATGGATTGCCGCAGGAGCAGGGGTTTGTGGCGCAATTGCAGGCCTATCTGACGGCGGCAGGCGATGACGTGATTGTGATCAACGCAGGCGTGTCGGGCGATACCACGGCAGGGGGCGCTGCGCGGATTGATTGGACGCTGACGGATGATGTGGGCGGGGTGATTGTCAACCTTGGCGGCAATGATTTGCTGCGCGGCCTGCCGCCTGCCGAAACCCGCGCCAATATGGACAAAATCGCAGGCGCGATTGCGGCCAAAGGTCTGCCGATGCTGATTGTGGATATGATTGCCCCGCCCAATTATGGCGCAGATTATCAGGCCGCATTTGATGCGATATACCCCGAAATTGCCGCCAAATATGGCGCAGAGATCACCCCGCCCTATTTCACCCCCATCACGGA
>CAMAWZ010000149.1 GCA_945861995.1 Pseudorhodobacter antarcticus | reverse complement strand
GTTGGCGATTTCGAATGTCAGATCGGGGCGAAGATCGCTGTTTTTCCACCGGAACCAGACCCACATATCTACATCAGCCGATCCTTCCTTGGGTGAGACGTTGGATATCCGTAATACATAAGCACCGAAAGCGACTTGCAGAGGTTCGGAGCTTTCAGAAATTGATGAAGTGTCGGTTTGCGCGAGAGCTGTGCCTGAAACCGCCAGTGCAAGAACGACCGCAACGAAGGCGGACGACAAAAATTTAAACATTCGCAAAATGCGCCTTTGTTTTGAAATGAACTGCCACCTTAAAAATCTCGGTCGGAGGCAACGAAAACATCGCTTCGCGATACCGACCTGATGTAACGGAACTATGACGGCTTTTGTGACGACTTTGGTCGAGTATCTTGTAATGAGAGCGTGTACCTGCGTTTTCTTAACAAGTTCTGGATCGGCTTCACATCATATTCGTGGGCCAAACGTGCGGAATTTGAACCTCAACCTTGAAACGCGAGGATGTTTTGGGCTCTGCGAGTTAATTTTGCAAGCGGGCAACCTAGAAAAGGTCTAATGCTCAACGCCGGCGCTCACCATGATGTGTCATCAGTCTGTGACCATTCTGCAAACCTTATGTCACAGGAATCAGTTATCCGCTACGAGAAACTATTTCAGGTGCACCATCATGTCTACAAAGCCTATTCTTGGGGCAGCCCTTAATCGCGCCAGCCTTTCTATGCATCGTGATTGGCTGCTGGAAGCGCCACGCGATGTGGAATTGCAGCATTTCGTCGATGCCGAAGTGCTGAACAGCGATTGGTCTGCGCTCGCTGCCGAAGTGATGGAACTGCTGGATGGCCACGCGGGACGGCGCGGAATTCATGGGCCTTTCTGGGGCTTTACCATTGCCTCTTATGACCCAGAGGTGCGCGCCGTTGTCGCCCGCAAGATGCATCAAGCGTTGGATGTCTGTGCGGCGGTCAAGGGCACGCATGTTGTGATCCATTCGCCTTTTACGACATGGGGTTATAACCATCGCGGTCTTTATCCTTCGGACGCTGATCGTATGCTGTCGGCCGTGCGCGATACGATGGCCGCCGCCTTGGCCCGCGCGGCCGATATGGGCGTGACCTTTGTGCTGGAAAACATCGAAGACATCGAACCTGCCGATCGCGCTGGCCTTTGCGCGGCGCTAGATTGGCGCGCGCTGGAACTGTCGGTTGATACGGGTCACGCGCATTACGCCCATATCTCGACAGGCGCCCCACCTGTGGATTACTTTATCCGCGCGGCAGGCGAAAAGCTGGGCCATGTGCATTTGCAAGATGCCGATGGTTATGCAGATCGGCACTGGCAAATCGGCCACGGCACCATACTTTGGCCGTCGGTGTTTCAGGCAATTGCCGAAACAGGGGCGACACCACGCTTGATTTTAGAGTTGCGCGATCATGCGGGCGTGATCCCTTCGGCGCGTTACTTACAATCGCTGGGGCTGGCGGAATGAAGTTCGTTGTATTGTCAGATTTGCATTTGGGCCTGCCCGGCCAAGCGGTGAACGGGCTGGACCCTGCGGCGCGCCTTGTTGCCGCAGTTGAAACGATCAACCGCGACCACGCGAATGCAGACTTCGTTGCCGTTGCAGGTGATTTGGCCGATCTGGGCGCGCCGGAGGCTTATGTGCAGTTGCAGGCAATTTTGGCGGGTTTGACGATGCCCGTTCACATCACTTTGGGCAATCATGACGATCCCGCGAACTATTTAGCGGTGTTTGGCGCAGAGCACAACGACGCCGAGGGCCGCGTGTCTAAAGTTATCGATCTTGACGGCCACCGGGTGATCCTTTTGGACACAAGCACCGAAGGCAGCCATGGCGGCGCGCTGTGCGCAGGGCGGCAACACTGGCTGGCGGCCAAATTGGAAGAGGCCGCTGATCGGCCCGTGATTGTGGTTATGCATCATCATGCCAATATGCTCTCCCTGCCTGTTGACGAAATTCCGCTGGCGGATGGCGTCGGTTTTGCGCGGCTGCTGAAACGGCATCCAGATGTGCGCATGGTGATTTCTGGCCATGTGCATTTGACCACCTGCGGTGTGTGGCATGGTGTGCCGATGACCACTTTGGCTGGCAGCCATTATTCGGTGAATGCTCATCTTCCAGGCATGGCGGGGACACAAGCGCGACTGGAAGGGCCAGCACAAATAGCTGTTGTCTTGGCGGATGCCGACGGGGTGGTTGTGCATTTTCAAGACATTTTGCCACGGCATATTGAACTGGCTGCGGGTCTATTCGACTGGATCTGAACAGGGCAAAAGCACGATCTGTCCGCGCAAGCACGCCTTGCGCGGACATAGCCCATTGTATTGTTTTTTAACCTTTTTCAGGCGCTTTGTGACGCAAAACTTTCACAAAATCTTGTTGCAGTAATCAAGTTTTTGTTACCGAGCGCAGCTACCTCGACCCTACGTCGCAGGCAAACTGTGGCCCCCTTTTTGATGGAGACAGGGACAATGACATTCAAGCTTTCGATAACTGCAATGGCGCTGCTGGCCGCTGCCACTGCCGCGAATGCAGAAAAGGCCAAGTTCGAATACTGGTATGGACTGACGGGCGATCTGGGTGCCGTTGTGGCCGAGACCTGCAACCGTTTCAACGCAAGCCAAGCCGATTATGAGGCTGTTTGCGTCGGTCAAGACGGCTACGACAAAGCCGTTCAAAACACCATCGCGGCTTTCCGCGCAGGCAAGCACCCCGCGCTGCTGCAGTCCTTTGACGCTGGCACCGCTGATCTGATGCTGTCGGGCGAATTCTACCCCGTCACCAAACTGATGGCTGACACGGGCGTAACTGTTGACTGGGCAGACTATTTCCCCGGCATCGCCAACTACTATTCTTCCAAGTCGGGTGAATTCTTCTCAATGCCTTGGAACTCGTCGACCCCTGTTTACTATTTCAACAAAGACCACTTCGCCAAGGCTGGCATCACCGAAGCGCCGATCACTTGGGAAGGTCTGGAGCAGGCATTGGTTGCCCTGAAGGACAGCGGTCAGGCTTGCGGTTTGGCCTATGCGCCTTCGGCGTGGATCGACCTAGAGCAGTTCTCGATGGTGCACAACGTGCCCGTCGCATCGAACAACAACGGCTACGATGGTTTGGACACAGAACTGTTGTTCAACACCACATTGCACGTCAAGCATATGGAAAACATCCAGCGCTGGCTGACCGACGGCGTGGCAATGATGCGCACGCAGGCCGCTGGCAAAACCGCGCGCGACAGCTTTGTCGAGGGCGAATGCTCGGTCTTCTTCTCGTCGATCGCAGACCACAACACCGTGCACAAGTTGAAGCCAACCTTTGGCTGGGACGTTCAGATCATCCCAACCTATGAAGGCGTTGAGCGTAAGAACTCCGTCGTGGGCGGCGCTTCGTTGTGGGTTCTGTCGGGTAAGAGCGAAGCCGAATACAAAGGCGCTGCTGCCTATCTGGCGTTCTTGGCCACCAAAGAACAACAGCAATTCTTGTTGGAAAACTCGGGCTATATTCCCGTAACCAAATCCACCTATGACGCGCTGTTGGCCGAAGGTTTCTACGCCAAAGAGCCCTACATCAACCGCGACATTGCGATGAAGTCCTTGACCTGGTCCGAGCCTACAGAACTGACGCGCGGCATTCGTTTGGGCGGGATGATCCAGATCCGCGCTGAATGGTTGGCCGAGGTTGAAGCCGCTTTTGCAGGCCAAAAGACCATGCAAGAGGCGCTGGATACCGCTGCTGCACGCGGCAACGAGCAACTGGCGCGCTTTGCCCAGACCTATGCGGGCAAATCCTTCCCCTAAGGCGAAAACAGGGGCGTGGCCACAAAGCCGCGCCCCACTTTCCATTCAAAGGCCAAGTTACAAGGCAAAGGCCAAATTTAAAGGCAAAGGACAGCCCAATGCGCCGCGCCTATTTCAAGTTTAGCTGGATCGCTGCCGCGTTGCTTGCGCCGCAGCTTTTGATCGTTTTCGTGTTCTTTTATTGGCCATCAGCGCAGGCCCTTTACTGGGCCTTTACGCTGGAACAGCCTTGGGGCGGGGGCAACACTTGGGTTGGATTTGACAACTTTCGCAAAGTGCTAAGTGATGCTTATTATTGGAGTTCGGTGCGCGTATCTGTGATTTATGCGCTGGCGACAACCGTTCTGGCGATGTCGATGGCGCTGACTTTGGCGATTTTTGTGGATCGTCAATTGGCGGGATACAAAGCCTACCGCGTGGCGATTATCTGGCCCTATGCTGTGGCGGCCCCTGCGGTGGGCCTTGCCTTTCAATTTGTCTTTAACCCTGGCGCTGGGTTGTTCAGCTATATCAATACCATCGCGCCCGGTTGGTGGGATTTGTCGAAATACCCTTGGCAGGCCGTTACCGCCATTGTCATTGCTGGCGCATGGAAACAGGTCGCCTATAGCTTTGTCTTCTTTCTGGCCGCCTTGCAGTCGATCCCGCGCAGTCTGACCGAGGCCGCCGCGATGGATGGCGCGCGCCCTTTGCGCCGCATGATGGATTTGCAACTGCCCCTGCTGACGCCCACCTTCTTTTTCCTGCTGGTCATCAACATCACCGACAGCTTTACTGACAGTTTCGGCATCGTCGATACGCTGACGGGGGGCGGGCCGTTCCGTGCCACGGATTTGATGGTTTATAAAATATATGCCGATGGGTTTCGCGGCTTTGATTATTCAGGGGCTGCGGCGCAATCTATTATTTTGATGCTGCTGGTGATGGCGCTGACCTTTGTTCAGTTCCGCTACATCGAGCGGCGCGTGCATTATACCTAAGGGGCTGGCCATGATCGAACGCACACCCGTCTTGAACTTTGCCACCCATGTCATTCTGATTTTTGGATTGGTCATCATTCTTTTGCCGATTTGGCTGGCCTTTGTGGCCGCCACGCAAACCTTACAGGCCGTCAACTCTGCGCCAGTCGAGTTTTGGCCCAGCGATCAGTTGCTCGTCAATCTGGCCGAGGCTTGGGCAATGTCGGACTTTGGCCCTAAGTTTTTGAACACACTGTTCGTGGCCACAGGGGTGGTGGTTGGGAAAATCACATTGGCCTGCATCACGGCATTTGCTCTGGTATTTTTCAATTTTCGCGGCCGCGTGCTCATTTTCTGGATGATTTTCATCACGCTGATGTTGCCGCTAGAGGTGCGGATCGTGCCGACCTATGCCGTTGCCGCCAACGCCTTGACACCCTTTCAAACGATCATGGATTGGAGTGGGATAAGCTGGCTGATCAAGGCCGTCTCGGGCATTGAAGTGGCGCTGGAATGGAACCTTTTGAATTCCTATACAGGGCTGATCCTGCCCTTGGTGGCCACGGCCACGGGCACGTTTTTGTATCGGCAGTTTTTCCTGACCATCCCAGACGAACTGGTCGAGGCGGCGCGCATGGATGGCGCAGGCCCTTTGCGCTTTTTGTGGGATATTCTGATCCCCCTGTCGAAAACAAATATCGCGGCGCTGGCGACGATCATGTTTGTCTATGCGTGGAACCAGTATCTATGGCCACTTTTGGTCATCACAGACCGCGCCAATTACGGGATGGTCGTTGTGCAATTGTCTGACCTTGTGCCAGACCAATTGACCACTGGGGGCGGTACACCAACGTGGCATTTGGCGATGGCTGCTACCTTGGTCGTGATGCTGCCGCCCATCGCTATCGTCATTCTTATGCAGCGCTGGTTTATTCGCGGCCTGATCAACACCGACAAATAAGGGCAACCCATGGCTGAAATCTCTATGCGCAACGTCACCAAATCCTATGGTAAGACGACGATCATGCAGGGCGTCAACCTGGACATTCACAATGGCGAATTTGTGGTGATCCTTGGCCCTTCTGGCTGTGGCAAATCTACCTTGCTGCGCTTGATCGCGGGGCTGGAAGAGATCACCGCAGGCGAGGTTTTGATCGCGGGCGACGTGGTCAACAATTTGGAACCGCGCGAACGCGGCTGCGCCATGGTTTTCCAAAACTACGCGCTCTATCCGCATATGACTGTGGCCGAGAATATCGGTTATGCTTTGAAAGTGGCGGGCACACCCAAGGCCGAGCGTCACGCGCGTGTCGCAGCAACAGCAAAATCCGTGGGCTTAGGTGACCTTTTAGATCGCAAACCCGGCCAGCTTTCTGGGGGACAGCGCCAGCGCGTGGC
>CAMAWZ010000148.1 GCA_945861995.1 Pseudorhodobacter antarcticus | reverse complement strand
AAAGCTGATGTCATGCAAAACATTGGTCGCGCGGCGGAACCCTTCCAAGCTGCGCACCACGTCGATTTCCGTCAAGGCGGGATCTCGCGTAGCGCTGTCCAGCCACGCCAAAAACTCTACCATCGCGGCCCCATCGCGAATATGGGCTGCGCGCATCCCTTCAATTTCGGCGGCATTCTTGCGCGCTTTGGGATACCGCGCAGGGTCATCGGCCCAAGCGACCGCGCCGCCCGCGCCCTGCACGATATGCGCCAGCGCCAAGGGCGCAGTTGCAGGATCCAGCCGTACAGGGCCCTTCAGGGCAGCAATAGCGGGCGCAAAGTCAGTAGGGGGGTGCAAGGCCACATCCGCGCCCATATGGGAGATGACTGCTGTATCAAACTTGGCACTATCGGCAAAAAGATCAACCTTTCCCGTATCATGCAGGATAGCAAAACCCTGCAGCACGGGGTTGCGCGGCACATCTGCGCCGCGAATGTTCAGCAGCCAGCAAAGGGAATCAGGCAGGGTGATCGCCGCCGCTCTGTGGCCCGCTTCGCGCAGCGCTTCGGCCAGCCTTGCACATTTGTCCCTATGCGCTTCGCCCGCAAGCGCAACATCATGGGCAAAGGCGCGGCCCATTGGTGGGGGCGGTTGATCGGGCCAAACCCGATCTATCAAATTGGCGACAGGGGTCAAAACCACACCGCTGCCCGCAATCGCCGCCTCGATCTTGGCAATCTCATCGCGGGTGTGAAGCCATGCATCATAGCCAATTTTGCCCGCGCTGAGATGTTGCAAAATCCAAGGCCCCGCCTGCTGTTCTGGCCAAGGCACGGGGGTGAACTGCGCCAGATCAACTTGCCCCTTCACCTGTGTGCGATAGCGCCCATCAATGAACACCCCCGCCACATCTGGCAAAACCACGCAAAACCCGGCGCTGCCCGTGAACCCCGTCAGCCATTCCAGCCGCGCATCGCGCGCCGCCACATATTCGCCCTGATGCACGTCTGCGCGCGGCACGATATAGCCTGCAAGGCTAGCGCCCGCGATTTCGCGGCGCAGGGCGGCAAGGCGGGATGCGCCATGTTCAGGCGTGGCGGTGGTGTCAAAGGTTTGGAACATTGGTTGGCCTCGCGGGTTGTGCTGCGGGCACTCTTGCAGCCAATCGCACCATCTACAAGCCCGCACTGGCCTGCTTCCTAACTCTGCAAATATCCCACGGGGGTAAGCTTGCGAGCTTGCTCGCAAGCACGGGGGTGTGAAACCCCCGTTTCACGCGGCGCAGTTACCCCGCCCGACGAACCCTAACGCTGCCCGTATTGCCCATCGCCCGCGCGCGTTTGCGCGCGTCCGCCTCGAACAAGCCGGCCAACTGCTCGGTCATCGCGCCTGCAAGCTGTTCGACATCGGTGATTGTGACCGCCCGTTCATAATAGCGTGTCACGTCATGGCCAATGCCAATGGCAATCAACTCCACCGCGCGGCGGCGCTGCACCATGGCAATCACATCGCGCAGGTGTTTTTCCAAGAAATTCGCTGGGTTCACCGACAGCGTGCTGTCATCCACTGGCGCTCCGTCGGAAATCACCATCAAAATCCTGCGCGCCTCGGGGCGTGCCATCATGCGCCGATGCGCCCACTCCAACGCCTCGCCATCGATGTTTTCCTTCAGTAGGCCCACTTTCATCATCAGGCCCAGATTTGGCCGCACCCGACGCCACGGCGCATCGGCGGATTTATAGATGATGTGGCGCAAATCATTCAGCCGCCCTGGCCCCTGTGCGCGCCCATCCGCCAGCCAGCGTTCGCGCGATTGCCCGCCCTTCCACGCGCGGGTGGTAAAGCCAAGGATTTCCACTTTAACGCCGCAGCGTTCCAGCGTGCGCGCCAGCACATCGGCGCAGATGGCGGCAATCGAAATAGGCCGCCCGCGCATAGAACCTGAATTATCCAGCAGCAGCGTGACACAGGTGTCGCGAAATTCGGTATCCTTTTCCATTTTGAACGACAGGGGCGTGGTTGGGGACACGACTACACGCGCAAGGCGCCCTGCGTCCAAAACGCCCTCTTCCAGATCAAACAGCCACGAGCGGTTTTGCTGCGCTTGTAGGCGGCGCTGCAGTTTGTTGGCCAGCCGAGATACAGCGCCCTTCAAGGGTTCAAGTTGCTGATCCAAATAGGCGCGCAGACGTTCCAGTTCGGCAGGTTCGGCCAAATCTTCGGCGCGCACCTCTTCGTCGTAATCTGTTGTGAAAACGGTATAATTCGGGTCTGCATCCGAATAGGGCGCGGGGGCTGGGGGCTCTAGCGGGGCCTCGCCTTCGGGCATTTCAGCCTCTTCGCCCTCGGCCATTTCGGCCTGATCTTCCATCGAAACTTCGGCCTGCTGTTGATCGTCCTGATCTTCTTGGGCGCGCTCTGCCTCGGCTTCCTCTTGCTCGGCCTCGTCCTGATCGGGGCTGTCGGAATCGGGCTGATCTGGGCTTTCCTCGGCCTGATCGCCTGCCTCGTCCTCGTCCTTGCGGTCCGGATCATCGCCGATCTGATCGCCATAGCCAATATCGGAAATCACCTGCCGCGCCAGCCTAGCAAAGGCGGCTTGGTCGGACAGAACGTGGTCGATGTTATCCAGCGCCTTGCCAGCAAGGCTTGTCATATGCTCGCGCCAAATGGCCATAATATTGTCAGCCCCTGCGGGCATGGGGCGGCCCGTGGCCAGATGGCGCACAAGGTATCCTGCGGCCACAGACAGGGGCGCATCTTCGGCCTTTGTCACGCTTGCATAGGCTTTGCGTTCGGCTTCATTGGCAATTTTGGCGTCGATATTGCCTGCCGTGCCCGGCATCATCCGCGCGCCCATTGCCTCGCAGCGGGCGGTTTCCATGGCTTCGAAAATTTCGCGCGCAAGGGGGCCTTGGGGGGCATAGCGGGCGGCTACCCCCTCGTTATGAAACTTACGTTTCAGGGCAAAGGCATCGGCGGTGCCGCGCGCCAGCATCACTTCAGATTGCGTCATGCGTCGGGTGACTTGCGGCAGGCGAATGCCTTCGCGGCTCATCCCTGCAGGGTCGACAGAATAGGTGACCGTCATATCAAAATCTTCGGCCAGCGTGCGCGTGGCATCGGCTAGGGCCTTTTTGAACGGGTCGGCGGGGTTATCGGATGGCTTGCTCATAGCGCAGTTAGATCATTTGATAGGCAAATCGGCAAGAGGGGGCGGCCCTAAGTTCTGGGCTGTTCGTTTGCGCACATCGCGCGCGCACTAACGCAGGTTGATACAGGCGGCGTCACAGCGCATATCAGGTGTCAAGCGTAACCTTATTCGGAGTTCTTTCATGGCCAACACGCCCAAAATCGCCCTAATCATCACTTCTACCCGTGCGGCCCGCGCGGCCGACATCTTTGCCCAATGGATGCTGGCGCAGGCGCAAGCCCGCAGCGACATGACGGTCGAGTTGGTAGACCTGCGCGATTTCGCGCTGCCCATGTTTGATGAGCCTGCGTCAAACGCCTATATGCCGTCGTCCGATCCTGCGGCTGTGGCGTGGCAGAAAAAGATGGCCGAATTTGACGGCTATATTTTCACAGTGGCTGAATACAATCATTCGATTTCGGGCGCGTTGAAGAACGCATTGGATCAGGCCTATGTGGAATGGGCGAAAAAGCCTTTTACCGCAATTGCTTATGGATCAATGGGCGGCGCGCGCGCAGTGGAACACTTGCGCAACATCGGCGCAGAACTGCAAATGGTATCCACCCGCAACATCGTTCATGTCGGCGGCGGTGATTTCTGGAAAGTGCACCCCCATATGAGCGGCAGCGGCAACATCGCCGATATCGAAGCGACCATTCTGCCATCGGCGGGCGCAGCGCTGGATGATCTGGTCTGGTGGGCGAACGCAACCATGGCCGCGCGTGGGTAAATTCCCCGTTTAGCAATTAACCCGCGCTGTGCGTCCGCACGGCGCGGGTTTTTTTGTTGACAAATCCCAGTTTTTCGCCATTTATATACACAAAAATGGTGAGTCTATGGCGGTTTTGACCAACAGCAAAGACATTGTGCGCCAGTTGCAGCGGGATGGCTGGATGCTGTTTTCGTCAAAGGGTCGCACCATAAATTCGGGCGGGGTGGGCAAAGTTTGATTGTGCCGCACCCCAACAAAGATTTGCCACTGGGCACGGCGGGGGCGATTGCGCGTGCGGCGGGCTGGCTAAAGGAGGGCTGATGAAAAGCTATCTTGCCTTGGTGCACAAAGACGAAGGCAGCGCCTTTGGTCTGAGTTTTCCTGATATTCCCGGCTGTTTTGCCGCCTGTGATGATGAGGCGGGCATATTGCGCGCGGGCAGCGAGGCGCTTGAATTGTGGTTCCAAGACGAGGCCCCCGTGCAGCCGCGCGACTGGAATAGCATCGCGCGCGAAGTGGCGGTTGATTTGGCCGCAGGTGCCGTGCTGGTCGCCGTGCCGTTTGTGCAGCCCCAAACCCGCCAGCGCCGCGTGAACATCAGCCTTGATGCAGGCACCTTGCAGGCGATTGACGCGGCGGCTGATGGTCTTGGCCTGACGCGGTCAGGTTATTTGGCAATGGCGGCGCTGAATGAGATTAGGGGCGGGCATTAGGGGCAAATAATTGAGTGAATGAAATCCTAATGCGTCACCTCTGCATCACTTCATCGCCATGCTAACCGCACTTTCGGGCAATTCCTCGGCAAAGCATTTCTGATAAAACTCGGCCACTGTTGCCCGTTCCAACTCGTCACATTTGTTCAGGAAGGTCAGGCGGAACGCATAACCGATATTGCGGAAAATTTCCGCATTCTGCGCCCAGTTCAGCACGGTGCGGGGCGACATGACGGTGGACAGATCGCCCGCCATAAAGGATTTGCGCGTCATATCGGCAAGGGTAACCATCTGGCTGATATGCTTGCGGCCCGTTTCGGTGTTGTAATGGGGCGATTTGGCAAGAACGATGGCCGTTTCGGCATCGTGGGACAGATAGTTCAGCGTGGCGACCAGCGACCAGCGATCCATCTGCGCTTGGTTGATCTGCTGCGTGCCGTGATACAGGCCCGTGGTATCGCCAAGCCCCACAGTATTTGCCGTGGCAAACAGACGGAACGATGGGTGCGGCGTGATAATTTCGTTCTGATCCAAAAGGGTCAGTTTGCCATCGGTTTCCAAAACGCGCTGGATCACGAACATCACATCCGCGCGGCCTGCGTCATATTCGTCAAACACAATGGCGACAGGGTTGCGCAGCGCCCAAGGCAGGATGCCTTCGTGAAATTGGGTGACTTGCTTGCCATCAATCAGTTTGATCGCATCTTTGCCGATCAGATCGATACGGGAAATATGGCTGTCAAGGTTAACCCGAACGCAGGGCCAGTTCAGGCGGGCTGCCACCTGTTCGATATGGGTCGATTTGCCCGTGCCGTGATACCCTTGGATCATCACGCGTCGGTTATAGGAAAAACCCGCCAGAATGGCCAAAGAGGTATCTGGGTCAAATTTATATGTCGGATCAATGGCTGGCACGCGGTCGGTTGCCTCGGCAAAGCCTTTGACGCGCATATCGGTATCAATACCGAACACCTCGCGCACAGAAATATCTGTCGTGGGCTTAGCCATATTCTCTGCCATGTTTCGATCCATTCCAGCGGGCCTGTGACCAGCCCTGCGCCAGCCCTATATGCCATTTGCGCCCGTTATGGCGGGGATTTCTGGTTCCTGCAAGGGCGCGCGATCACGCGCTATCGCAATTTGGTGAGCCAGTGAAACCTATCGCCGCAAGCGGACGTATCTATGGTATAAACGCCAAAACCAACAGGAGATTGCCATGAACCGCCGCGCCCTTATTGCCGCCTTTGCCGCCATGCCCTTTGCCATTCGCCCGTTGTTTGCGGCCGATGAAGCAACGTTTGAATTCACCTTGACCGAAGAAGAATGGCGCGCGCGGCTTTCGCCTGAAGCTTACGCAGTGCTGCGCGAAGAAGATACTGAACGCCCGTTCACATCGCCCCTAAACGATGAAAAGCGCGAAGGCGTTTTTGCCTGCGCAGGCTGCGATTTGCCGCTGTTTGACAGCACCACAAAATACGATTCTGGCACGGGCTGGCCTTCGTTCTTTCAGCCCATCGATGATGCCATCCGCACCAAATCTGATATCTCGATTTTCGGTATCCGCACCGAAGTGCATTGCCGCCGCTGCGG
>CAMAWZ010000147.1 GCA_945861995.1 Pseudorhodobacter antarcticus | reverse complement strand
TCAGCGTCAGCTCGCAGCCGCCAGCCGTGCCCACTTTGTGCGCGCCGCCATCAGCCTCGATCATGCCCAGCACGCCAGCGGCCATCGCCTTGGCGCCGACAACGTGACAGGTCAAAATCTTGGCCAACTGGTCTTTGTTTTCAGGCGTTAGCAGCGTTTCCACAGTGCCTGCTGGCAGTTTAGCAAAGGCGTCATTGGTGGGGGCAAATACGGTGAAGGGGCCAGCGCCCGACAGGGTTTCGACAAGGCCTGCCGCCTGAACGGCCGTAACCAAAGTGGTGTGATCGGCGGAATTTGCTGCGTTTTCAACGATGTTCTTGGTTTCCATCATGGCTGCGCCGCCCACCATGGGGTTTTCGGCGAATGCCATGCCAGCGGTCAATGCAAGGGCTGCGGTTGCGGTCAAGAATACTGATTTCATCTTCCGTCTCCTGTTAGCGCGGTGGGCCATTCCCGCCGCTTACATAGGAAACGAGTGGGCGCGGCAAAAAGTTTCACTCCGCGCAAATTTATTTAAATTAATTTTTGGTAAACATCCCAGCGGCCACAATTGGGCCTGTTGCCACGCCATTTGGGCCGCCGCCAAAAGGTTCGTCCGTGACCGCCAGAACATAGCCAATTGCCAAATTCGGCGCGGGCAGGGTCAGCGCGGCATCAATCAGCCCCAGCGAAACGGGGGCCTTATCCCCATCAATCAACCACAGCTCATAGCTGCGCTCGGGTGCGGGCGGGGTGCCTTCGGTGCGTGTTAGGATCAGGTTCCCGCCTTCAAGCTGTGCCAAAAATTCAACTGTGCTGCCTTGGGCCAAAAGCGTTGCCGTTTGAATGGGCGTTTGCGGCGCAGTGCCGCCAAAATTCAGCAACAGCGCCAGCACCACCACAGACAGCGCGGCCATTGCGCCCGTGCCAATCAGCCCGCCCAGCCAGCCTGTGGGCATCGCAAACCAGCGGCGCAGTTTGGGCGGTCCAAACAGACGCGCTTCGATTTTGGGAAGCAGGTTGGGGGGAGCTACGGCGTCGATCTCATCAGCCAGGGGAGAAAGCCGCGCCTCCCATGCCGCCACACGGGCCGCAAATGCGGGGGATTGCTTGATCAGACCTTCCGCGCGCGCGCGATCAGCGCCTTCCAGCACGCCCAAAGCATATTCGGCGGCCAAAAGGTCGTGCTCATCAATAGGGTCTGATCCAGCGAGCGGTGTCATTGGGCCATGCAGTCTTTTAAAGAGATCAGGCCGCGTCGCAGCCATGTTCGCATCGTATTCAACGGCACATCTGCGGCAAGTGCAAGATCGCTGTAGGAATGGCCCGAAAGATAGGCCCCGCGCACTGCGGTTGCCACAGACGGGTCAAGGCGGCCAAGGCAGTGGTGAATGCGCGCCGCCTCGCCGCGCGCAATCATCTGCATTTCCGCGCGCGGGGTTGGATCAGCGGCTGAGGCCAGCTCATCGTCATCGCCAAAATGGGCGGGCTTGCGGGCGCGGATCAGATCAATCGCATGATTGCGCGCCAGTGCCACGGCCCAGCCCATCGCGCTGCCGCGTTCGGGGCTGAACCGCGCTGCGCGCAGCCAAATTCTGGTGAATACCTCTTGCAATGCGTCCTCTGCCTCGGCCCTTGTGCTAAGGATACGGATCAAAAGGCCAAAAAGTTTCGGCGCGGCGGCGGAATAAAAAGTGCCAAAGGCCGCGCGGTCTTGGGCGGCGATGCGGGTTAGCAGGGCGGAAAGGTGTTCATCATGCATACCATAAAGTTAGGGTACAGCGCGGCAATGTCACCCCCCGACTGAAAATTATCCTTAAATTTACCCCCGCCGCCTGCGCCCTGCGCTGCCAGCGCCAGCCGTATTGAACGATACATCGGGCAGGGTCACGACCATACCCAGTTCGGGGAAAGTATCCACCGCGTTTGGAATGGCCGAAGCATTAACAAAGTGTTCCTGAAAGCGCGGCTCGATCGCGGTTTCCACTTTGTGGATATGGCGCACCACCTGTTCGATTGTATTGCGCGCCGCATTGCTGGCCAGCGCCATGCGTGCGCCCGTGCCCGCGGCATTACCTGCCGAGATGACTTTATCCAGCGGCACATCGGGGATCATGCCCAAAACCATCGCGTGTTTTGGGCTGATATGCGCACCAAAGGCCCCTGCAAGCACCACGCGGTCAACCTTTTCGACGCCCATTTCATCCATCAGCAATTTGGCCCCCGCATAAAGCGCGGCCTTTGCCAATTGAATGGCACGAATATCGCCTTGGGTCACGCTGATCAGCGGGCCGCCCTGCGCGGTGCCATCGTGCAAGGTGTAAGAATGGGTGCGCCCTTCGGGAACGCAGCGCGCCGTGCCTGTCTGATCGGGCCCGCCGATCAGCCCGCCCTGATCGAGCAGGCCCGCCATGCGCAGTTCGGCCACAGCCTCGATTATGCCCGATCCGCAAATGCCTGTGACGCCCGAAGATGCGGTCGCCTCGGCAAAGCCGTCTTCATCGCTCCACTTATCGCAGCCAATGACGGAAAAACGGGGTTCTTTGGTGATTGGGTCAATCTGCACGCGCTCAATGGCACCAGGGGCTGCGCGCTGCCCTGAAGAGATTTGCGCGCCCTCGAACGCAGGGCCAGTGGGCGACGAGCAGGCCAGCACACGGGCCGTATTGCCCAGTAAAATTTCAGCATTGGTACCCACATCAACAATCAGCACCATATCATTCGATTTATTGGGTTCTTCCGAAAGGGCGACAGCCGCCGCATCGGCCCCAACATGGCCCGCAATGCAGGGCAGAATATAGGCGCGGGCGGCGGGGTTGATGGTAGAGATGTCCAAATCCGCACCGTCCAGCGACAGCGATTCGCTGGCGGCCAGTGCAAAAGGCGCTTGGCCCAGTTCTACAGGATCGATTCCCAGCAAAAGATGGTGCATCACGGGGTTGCACACAAAAACCACCTCGTAAATGGCGCGCGGATCGATGCCCGCCTCGGCCGATATGCTGCTGGCAAGTTGGGAAATGGATGTGCGCACGGCTGATGTCATTTCAACATCGCCGCCCTCATTCATCATCACATAAGACACGCGGGACATCAAATCTTCGCCAAAGCGGATTTGCGGGTTCATCACGCCCGCGCTGGCCAAAACCGCGCCATCGGACAAGTTGCACAAATGTGCAGCAATGGTTGTGCTACCCAAATCGATGGCCAGCCCATACAAAGCGCCGTCATGAAACCCAGGGAAAATGTCTAAAATTCGGTGGCTTGCATCATGGTTGCCCTTATTGAGCACCACAGTAACAGACCATTCGCCGCGGCGCAGGGCAGGTTGCAGGCGGCGCAAAATTGGCAAGTCTGCGCTGATATCATCAATACCCCAATCGCGGGCAAGGGCGGCTTTCAGCCGTTCAAAATCGCCCGATGGTTCGTGCATATCGGGCTGCTCGACAGTGACAAAATAGGCGCGGGTGGCGGGATCCATCACCATATCGCGCGCAGAGGCCGATTTGCGGATGACCTGTTTATGCACCTGACTTTCGGGCGGCACATCCACGATGACATCGCCCATTACCTTGGCTTGGCAGCCCAAACGCCGCCCATCGATCAGCCCGCGAATATCCTTATAGCGCTGTTCAACCGCGTTCCATTCTGACAGCGCATCGCTGTCCACTGTCACGCCAAACTTGGAAAATTCGCCGTAACTGGGCGTTATTTGGCATTTGCTGCAAATCCCGCGCCCACCGCAGACGGAATCTAAATCAACGCCCAATTGGCGCGCCGCGGTTAGAATGGGCGTGCCAATGGCGAAATGCCCGCGCTTGCCTGATGGGGTGAAAATAACTGTGGCTTCGGTCATGGCATCCTCGGGTCTTCGGGGGGTAGGAACGTGTAGGCAATAGCATCAAATCGATCAACGGCGAATGTGTAAAACCACCGCACGGGCCTCGAGGCGCGCAGCACCCCATGTACTGCGCCGCATGGAATAAACAGCGCCACGCCCGCGGTAAGCGGGTAGGTGATGCCGTCAATCCACACGTCAACTGTGCCCTCGATGCCGAAGTAAATTTCCGCCTCTGGGTGCGAATGAAGGGCAAACGTATCGCCCGCCTGCATGATGGCAATGCCGCAGACAAGGCTATTTGTCGCGGTCACATCGCCCGACAACAGGGTTTTCCAAGTGATCGTGCCGCGCGCAGGGTCATCCCACTGGGCGGGTGCAATATCAGCTTGGTCGATGCGCACGGGTTGGCTTACCGCTGGATTGGTCACGAAAATAGGTTCCCTTTTGGCCTTTAAACTAAAGGCATTGGCGCAAAAGCAGCGCGCAAATGCGGCATTTCACACCTATTCAGCGGCCCAGCCACCGCAAAATCTCGGCGCGATCCCCGTCTAAATCGGGGGCGGCGGGGCGGGCCGTGATTTCGGGCAGTGTCGAGAGTTTGATCGGATTACCCGCCGCCAAAAACCCCTCATCCCCCGCGATGGGCAGCACCATCTGGCGCGCAAGCAGTTGCCGATCGCGCAAAACTGCGCCCATATCAGCCACCAAGGCCGATGGCAGGCCTGCCTCCGTCAGCACAACCACCCAATACGCAGCGGTGTTGGTTTTTAGCCTTGTTTCAAGAACCTGCGCCAATTCCGCATGATGAGCGCAACGCGCCGGATTGCTGGCAAAGCGCGGATCATCTGCCGCGATGGGCAAAGCTAGGACCTTGCACAAATGTACAAACATCGCATCATTGCCCGCTGCAATTACCACTTGCCCATCGGATGCCGCATAGGTCGAAAAGGGCGTGATTGTCGGGTGGCGCGCGCCCGTGGCATGGGGCGGTATGCCTGTGGCGGCCGTAATTGCAATGGCATGTTCCTGAATGGCAAGCTGCCCGTCCAGCATAGAGATATCCACTTTCGCGCCAAAGCCGCTTTTTTCGCGCGCATATAGCGCGGCCAGCACGCCTTGGGCTAAAAACATGCCAGCCACGATGTCGCCAATGCTGGCCCCCACGCGCACAGGCGGGCCGCCCTCAGCCCCCGTGATCGCCATCACCCCCCCGCGCGCCTGCACCACCATGTCATAAGCGGGCAGGGCGGCATCTGGCCCGGTATGGCCATAGCCCGACACCGCGCCATAAATCAGGCGGGGCAGGCGGGTGTGCAGCGCGTCCCAGCCATAGCCGAGCCGCTCCATCACGCCAGGGCGGTAGTTTTCAAGCAGCACATCGGAACGATCCAAAATCGCGTCAAAAATGCCGCGGTCTTCGCTGTCCTTCAAATCCAGCGCGATCGAAGATTTGCCCGAATTCAGCGTGGCAAAATAGGCGCTTTTGCCGCCCTTCATGGGGGGGAAGGCGCGGGTATCATCGCCAAGGATCGGTCGTTCGACCTTGATCACTTTCGCGCCCAAATCCGCCAAAGTATGGCTGGCATAGGGGCCAGCCAAGACATGGGTCAGATCTAAAATCGTTACGCCAGCAAGGGGGGCGGTCATGGAAGGCATCACGCTATCCGCGAAATTGTTTCGCAAGCTTTAGGCCCTGACCTTGATAATTTGATGACAAACCAGCACCATACAGGGTGTCTGGGCGCGCGGCCATTTTTTCATACACCAACCTGCCCACGACTTGGCCGTGTTCCAGCACAAAAGGCGCCTCGTGGCAGCGCACTTCCAATACGCCGCGAGAGCCCGCACCGCCCGCATCGGCATGACCAAAGCCTGGGTCAAAAAACCCTGCGTAATGCACCCGAAACTCGCCCGCCATGGCCAAATAGGGGGCCATTTCAGCGGCATAATCGGGCGGAATGGTCACCGCCTCGCGGGAGACAAGAATATAAAAGGCACCTGGATCAAGAATAATGCGGCCAGATGTGGTGCGAATTTCCTCCCAAAACTCGGGCGCGGGATAATGGCCGATCTTGGCAATATCAACGACGCCCGTATGCGGCTTGGCGCGGTAGCCCACCAAATCACCCGAAACGGGGCGCAGATCGACAGAAAAGCCAAGACCGCCCGAAATGACCGCCTCGCCGCTGACCAATTTTTCGGATTTATGCAGGGCTGCCAAAGCGGTATCATCCAAAGTCGCTTGGCCACGGCGAAAGCGAATTTGGTTCAGCCGTTGGCCCGCGCGCACCAAAACGGAAAAACTTTTGGGGCAAACCTCGGCGTAAAGCGGGCCTTTATAGCCCGCAGTGATGCGGTCAAACTCCTCCCCGCCATCTGTGATGCAGCGGGTCAGCAAATCAAGGCGGCCCGTGGAAGATTTGGCATTG
>CAMAWZ010000146.1 GCA_945861995.1 Pseudorhodobacter antarcticus | reverse complement strand
CTAAGCGGGCCTTTAGGCGCCTACTGGGGCCGCCTATTCCAATTCGATCAGCAAATCCTTTGCTTCGATCTGGCTGCCAGCATGAATAAAGACGGCTTTGACAACGCCCGCGCGGTCTGCGTGGATGCCTGTTTCCATCTTCATCGCCTCGATGGTCAGCAGCAAATCACCCGGCAACACTTTTTGCCCTGCCACCGCGATGACCGATGCAATGGATCCAGGCATTGGCGCGCCGATATGGGCGGGGTTGCCATCGAGCGCCTTGGGTTTGGCGGCTGTTTTGGCGCGGACGGCGCGGTTGGGCACGCGGATCACCCGAGGCTGGCCGTTCAGTTCAAAGAACACCTTCACTTCGCCATCATCCTGCGTCTCGCCCACGGCTTGAAGGCGCAGTTCCAGCGTTTTGCCGGGGTCAATTTCGATGGAAATCTCTTCGCCCGAGATCATGCCATAGAAAAAGGTGCGCGTGGGCAGGGTGCGCACGGGGCCATAGGTCTCGTGGCGGGCCATGTATTCTAGAAAGACCTTGGGATACATCAAATACCCGTTCAAATCTTCGTCGTCGATCCTGACGCCGCCCAGTTCTGCCGAAACCTTGGCGCGCACGGCTTCGAAATCCACAGGCAGCACGCCTGCGCCGGGGCGGGTGGTTAGGGCTGTCTCACCCTTAAGCACCTTTTTGGAAATGCCCTGCGGCCAGCCGCCATGCGGTTGGCCCAGATTGCCCTTTAGCATATCCACCACCGAATCGGGGAAGGCAACGTCGACGCTGGCGTCTTCTACCTGCGCGCGGGTCAGACCTTGGGCCACCATCATCAGCGCCATATCGCCCACAACTTTGGACGATGGGGTCACTTTGACGATATCGCCGAACATTTGGTTGGCGTCCGAATAGGCTCGGGCCACTTCGGGCCAGCGTTCTTCCAGCCCCAGAGACCGCGCCTGCGCCTTAAGGTTGGTAAATTGCCCGCCTGGCATTTCGTGCAAATACACTTCGGATGCTGGCGCTGGCAGGCCAGATTCGAACGCCGCATACTGCCCGCGTACACCTTCCCAATAATCGGAAATCGAGCGGATGGCTGCAATGTCTAGGCCCGTATCGCGCGGGGTGTGGCGCAAGGCTTCTACAACCGATCCCATGCAAACCTGCGATGTGCCGCCTGAAAATGCATCCATCGCCAGATCAACCGCATCAACGCCCGCATCAGCGGCGGCCAGTACGGTGGCAGATGCCGCGCCCGACGTGTCATGGGTGTGGAAATGGATGGGCAGGCCCACCTCGTCCTTTAAAGCCTTCACCAGAATGCGGGCTGCGGCGGGTTTCAAAAGCCCCGCCATATCTTTTAGCCCCAGCACGTGAGCGCCAGCTTTTTGCAGTTCCTGCGCGCGGCTTACGTAATATTTCAGGTCGTATTTGGCACGATTTGGGTCAAGCATATCGCCCGTATAGCAAATTGTGCCTTCGCAGATTTTGCCCGATTCCAGCACCGCGTCCATCGCCACGCGCATGTTTTCAACCCAATTCAGGCTGTCGAACACGCGGAACACATCCACGCCAGTTAAGGCGGCCTGTTTGACAAAGCCCTGCACCACATTGTCGGGATAGGTGGTATAGCCCACGCCGTTTGCACCGCGCAGCAGCATTTGGATCATCAGGTTTGGCATGGCGGCGCGCAGATCGCGCAGGCGCTGCCACGGGCATTCTTGCAAGAACCGGTAGGCCACATCAAAGGTAGCCCCGCCCCACGCTTCCATACTGAACAACTGCGGCAGGGTTACGGCGTAGGCGGGGGCGACTTTGATCATGTCAATCGAGCGCATACGCGTGGCCAGCAAGGACTGGTGGCCATCGCGCATGGTGGTGTCGGTGATCAGCAGTTTTTGCTGTGCCAGCATCCAATCGGCCACGGCTTTTGGCCCCTGCGCCATCAGAATTTGGCGCAGGCCATCTTGAACGGGGCCAACCGCCTTTGGCGGTTTGGGCGCGCGGGCGCTGGCATCGGGCAGCGGGCGGCCTGCGGTTTCGGGATGCCCGTTGACCGTGATATCCGCGATATAGGTTAGGATTTTCGTTGCGCGATCTTGGCGCTTTTTGAACACGAACAGATCGGGGGTCGTATCGATAAATTTGGTTGTATAGGTGTCATCAAGAAAGGTGGGGTGTTTAAGCAGGTTGATGACGAATTCGATATTGGTCGACACGCCACGAATACGAAACTCGCGCAATGCCCTGTCCATGCGGTTAATGGCCGCCTGCGGGGTTTGCGCCCAAGCGGTGACTTTCACCAAAAGGCTGTCGTAATAGCGCGTAATCACGCCGCCCGCATAGGCCGTGCCGCCATCAAGGCGAATGCCCATGCCCGTTGCGCTGCGATAGGCGGTCAGGCGGCCATAATCGGGGATAAAGTTGTTTTGCGGATCTTCGGTGGTGACGCGGCATTGCACGGCGTGGCCGTGCAGTTTGATGTCATCTTGATGCGCCATGCCCGTGGCCTGCGCCAGCGTTTTGCCTTCGGCGATCAGGATTTGCGCCTGCACAATGTCAATGCCTGTGACCTGCTCGGTGACAGTATGTTCGACCTGAACGCGCGGGTTCACTTCGA
This sequence comes from Pseudorhodobacter antarcticus, assembly GCA_945861995.1. GTDB lineage: Bacteria > Pseudomonadota > Alphaproteobacteria > Rhodobacterales > Rhodobacteraceae > Cypionkella > Cypionkella antarctica_B. Next base: position 3,649 of record CAMAWZ010000146.1, on the reverse strand, counting down.
TGAAGTAGAACTTGCTGTCGTCCATATCCATCAGAAATTCGACGGTGCCTGCACATTCATAACCGACATGGGCGCAGATGCGGCGGCCTAAATCGCAAACCTCGGCGCGCTGCGCTTCGGTTAGGTACGGCGCGGGGGCGCGTTCGACCACCTTTTGATTGCGGCGCTGTACGGTGCAATCGCGCTCGTACAAATGATAGATCGCGCCGTGCTTATCGCCCAAAATCTGCACTTCGACATGGCGGGCGCGCTGGATCATCTTTTCCAGATACCCTTCGCCGTTGCCAAAGGCGGCTTCAGCCTCGCGGCGGCCTTCGCGCACCTTCGCTTCCAATTCGTCAGGGCCAAGGATTGGGCGCATCCCGCGCCCGCCGCCGCCCCATGATGCTTTTAGCATAAGGGGATAACCCACGGCCCCCGCCTCGGCGCGGATGGCATCGAAATCGTTCCCCAGAACTTCGGTGGCGGGAATAACGGGCACGCCCGCCGCCATCGCCACGCGGCGGGCGGATGCTTTGTCACCCAAGGCGCGCATGGTTGCGGCTTTGGGGCCGATAAAGGTGATGCCTGCCTTATCGCAGGCGTCTACAAAGTCGGGGTTTTCTGACAAAAGGCCATAGCCTGGGTGGATTGCATCGGCCCCGCAGTCGCGCGCCACGCGGATGATGTCTTCGATGGACAGATAGGCCCCCACGGGGGACAGGCCCGCGCCGATCAAATAGGCTTCATCGGCCTTAAAGCGGTGCAGGGACAGCTTGTCTTCTTCGGCATAGACGGCGACTGTTTTTTTGCCCATCTCATTGGCCGCGCGCATGATGCGAATGGCAATCTCGCCACGGTTCGCAATCAGAATTTTCTTAAACTCGGTGGGGGCGGTCATAAGCGGCTCCTGCGTCAAATGGCACTTTCCAGCATATGCTGATCTCGCCCGCAAGGGGGAGGGTTGTGTACAGGATTAAATTTTGGGCAAATCTGCGCAAGGTGCAACGGCACATATCCGAATGCGGCGATTTGGGTGCTATTTGCGCGTTTTCTGCGGCGGGCGGGGCGGCGGTATGTGCCGCCCCGCGTTTTAGCTTTGGGCGCCTAAATTTGCGGCGGTTATTCGCCCTTGGGCACAATGCGATTGACCAGCGGGATTTCTCGCAACACCAGTGACAAGGCAAGCCCAATCAGCCCCAGTCCCATGACAATCCAGTACACGGGGTGCAGTGCATCCGATACGCCCACGGCTGCGGCGGTTTTCATCGCCTCGGGCAAGGCAGCAAGGGCTGCGGGCGATAGGCTGGCCGCATCAGGCAGGCCCGCCGTGGCGGCCATGTTTGCCGCAAAAATCGCACCAAACACGGCAACCGACATCGATCCGCCAATTTGCCGAAACATCACGCTTGATGCCGTGGCTGTGCCCATCAAATCGCGCGGGACAGCGTTTTGCACAACGGTGGTTGTCATAGGGAAAATCAACCCAAGCCCCGCACCAAACAGCATCAACGCCGCGCTAAAGAACAGCGCTGTGGTGGCCCCATCGAACATCGTCATCAAAAACGCAGCTACGGCAAGAATGCTCATCCCCACGATCGGGAGCACGCGGTAGCGCCCCGTGCGGCCCATATAAATGCCCGAAACGGTCGAGGTCATTACAATGCCGATTGTCATGGGAATCAGCAAAAACCCCGATTCGGTGGGCGAATAGCCCAAGGCGATTTGCAGATACAGCGGCAAAAACGAGATGACGCCCAGCATAATCGCCCCTTGCAGGAAAGAAATGCCCGATGTGGCGGAAAACACGTTCAGGGAAAACAGGCTCATCGGCAAAATGGGTTCCGCCGCGCGGGTTTCTGCCCAGACGAACGCCAAGGTGGCGGCCAGCGACAGGCCAATCAGCGCCCATGTCAGCGCGCCATTCCACGGCAATTCGCGCCCGCCCAGCGAGCAGACCAAAATGACCAGCGATAGCGCCAGCGTCAGCAGGGCTGCGCCCAGCCAGTCAATCTTGTGCCCAACAAGGGCGGTATGTGCAGGAAAGTTCAGCCCAAACATCAGCACAGCAATCGCGCCCAAAGGCAGGTTGATCAGGAAAATCCAGTGCCAGCTGAACACATCCACAAACCAGCCGCCCATCAGGGGGCCAATCACCGAGGATAGCGAAAACACGGCGGCAAACATCCCTTGCACTTTGCCGCGATCTTTGGGGGCAATCACATCGCCCACCACTGATAAGGCCAGCACAAACAACCCGCCGCCGCCAAGCCCCTGCACCGCGCGCGCGATAATTAGTGCGTTCATGTTGCTGGATGCCGCGCAGGCCAGCGAGCCTGCCAAAAACAGGGCCACGGCTGCGAACACCATGATCCGCCGCCCATAAAGATCGCCCAGTTTGCCATAGAGCGGAGCAACAACGGTCGAGGTTAGAATATAGGCGGTGAACACCCAAGACAGATGATCCAGGCCGCCCAAATCGGCCACAATGGTGGGCAGGGCAGTCGAGACAACGGTTTGGTCAAGCGCTGCCATTAAAAGCAAAAGCGCGACATACATGATGACAACGAAAGTCGATCCCTGCGGCGCGGCAGGGCTGGCGTTTTCGGAAATGGGGGAGGTCATTTTTCACCTAATGTGCGGGCAAGATGCCCAAAGTTGCGGGTTAGCGGTATAGGGGAAGGAAGTCAATTCAAGGGCATGGGGTCGCGCAGAACATTCTGCGAACATGGGCTTTCCATTCGGGTAACTTGCCGTTAATGTGATCCGCATGAGCGGATATGACGAAAGCGAAGCCTTCGAGGCAGCAGATGCGGCATTCGTGCCCCTGTCCCAGCGCGCGGTTGCGGCGCGGGGGGGCGGTGGGGCCGCGCCTGATACCGCCTATCTGGAAGGGCTGAACCCAGCGCAGCGCGCGGGGGTCGAGGCGCTGGATGGCCCCGTGCTGATGCTGGCGGGGGCGGGCACGGGCAAGACCCGCGCGCTGACCGCCCGCATTGTCCATATTATCCGCACCCAGCGCGCCTTTCCCAGCCAAATTTTGGCGGTGACCTTTACCAACAAAGCTGCGCGCGAGATGAAACTGCGCATTGCCGCGATGCAGGGCGAAGGGGCAGAGGGGCTGGCGTGGATGGGCACATTCCATTCGCTTTCGGTCAAAATCCTGCGCCGCCATGCGGAATTGGTGGGACTGAAATCTACTTTCACGATTTTGGATACGGACGATCAACTGCGCGTGATGCGCGAGTTGATCCGCCTTGGCAATATCGACGAAAAGCGCTGGCCGCCCCGAATGCTGGCCAGCATTATCGACGGGTGGAAAAACCGCGCCTGCACCCCTGCGCAAGTGCCCAGTCACGAGGCAGGCGCCTTTAACAATCGCGGGACAGAACTGTACGAGGCCTATCAGCGCCGCCTTATCGATCTGAACTGCTGCGATTTTGGCGATTTGCTGCTACACTGTGTTGAGATTTTCAAAAACCACCCCGATGTGTTGGCCGATTATCAACGCCGTTTCCGCTATATTCTGGTGGACGAATACCAAGATACCAACGTGGCGCAGTATCTGTGGCTGCGGCTGCTGGCAAAGGCGCATAAAAACATCTGCTGCGTGGGCGACGACGATCAGTCGATCTATGGCTGGCGCGGGGCGGAAGTGGACAATATCCTG
>CAMAWZ010000145.1 GCA_945861995.1 Pseudorhodobacter antarcticus | reverse complement strand
AGGGGCCCTGAAAGCTAAAGTCCACATTGTCGATATGAACCGCCTCGCCCGCAGCAAAGGCCGCGCCCGTGGTCAGTGCCAGTGCCGAGACAGCGCTGATTGCGATTTTACGAAACATCTCAGTCAGTTCCTTTCTCTCACTCAGCCGGTGCGGCGTAGTGCGAATTGAAGTCGTCTTCAATTGTGGCGGGGGTTGGCAGGGGCTTTTCAAACAGACCTAGTAGCGGCAGGACTACCAAGAAGTAGGCGAACCAATAGGTTGTTGCGATCAGCGAGATCCAGCCGTTCAGCTCATTCGCAGGCTGGCTTCCAACCCACATCAACACCACAAAGTCGATGACCAGCAGCGCGAACCATGCCTTGAACTTAGGCCGATAACGGCCCGACCGTACGGAAGATGTATCCAGCCATGGTGCCATTGCCATCACAGCAATTGCGCCGAACATCGCGACCACCCCGAAGAATTTCGCATCAACAATGCCAAAGGTCACAAATTCAACCAGTTGCACCAACCATACATCGGCGGTGAAGGCGCGCAGAACAGCGTAGAAGGGCAAGAAATACCATTCCGGCACGATGTGCGCCGGCGTCACCAGCGGGTTCGCCTGAACATAGTTGTCTGGGTGGCCAAGGAAGTTAGGCATAAAGCCAACAACCGCGAAAAACACCGCCAAAAGAAGACCCAGCGCAAACAAATCTTTGATCACATAATAGGGCCAGAACGGAACGGTATCTTTTTCTGCATCCGCTTTGGACGTGCGGCGCACTTCTACGCCTGTTGGGTTGTTGTTGCCCGTGGTGTGAAACGCCCAGATATGCAGGCCAACCAGCGCGGCGATCACAAAAGGCAACAGATAATGCAAGCTGAAGAAACGGTTGAGTGTGGCGTTGTCCACCGCAGGCCCGCCCAGAAGCAGCGTTTGCAGCGATTCGCCAATTCCAGGAATCGCGCCGAACAGACCAGTGATAACCGTAGCGCCCCAGAACGACATTTGGCCCCATGGCAGAACATAGCCCATAAAGCCCGTCGCCATCATCAGCAGGTAAATGATCATCCCAATAATCCACGTCACTTCGCGCGGGGCTTTATAGCTGCCGTAAAACAGACCACGGAAAATGTGCAGGTAGACGGCAAAGAAGAACAGCGATGCGCCATTCATGTGCAAATAACGAATCATATAGCCGCCGTTCACGTCGCGCATGATGTGTTCAACCGACGCAAAGGCCATATCGACATGCGGCGTGTAATGCATGGCCAGCACAATGCCCGTGACGATTTGCAGCGCCAAACAAAATGTCAGAACAATGCCCCAAATCCACATCCAATTCAGGTTCTTGGGGGTGGGGATCGTCAAAGTGTCATAGAGTAGGCCCGCGATCGGCAGGCGAGAATGCAGCCATTTTTGGCCGTTCGTCTTTGGCTCGTAATGGTCGTGGGGAATTCCAGCCATAATCTATCCTTACCCAAGCTTGATGGTTGTTTCGTCAAGGAACGCGGCAACTGGCACTGGCAGGTTGCGCGGTGCGGGCCCTTTGCGGATGCGGCCTGCGGTATCATAGTGGCTGCCGTGACACGGGCAGAACCAGCCGCCAAAATCGCCCGCAGCATCCCCGATGGGAACGCAGCCCAAATGGGTGCAAACGCCAATCATCACCAGCCATTCGCCCGCCTCATCCAAGGTGCGGTTGGCATCTGATGCGTCTGCCTCGGGCTTATTGGCGTTTTCGGCAAAACCATCGACCAGATCGGTCAACGCAGTGTCGCGCGCGGCGGCAATTTCCTCGGGCGTGCGGCGGCGAATAAACACGGGCTTGCCGCGCCACTTCACAGTCAATTGCGCGCCCACTTCAACGCCCGAAATATCCACCAAAATCGACGCCAACGCGCGGGTGTCCGCCGAAGGGTTCATCTGGTTGATCAGCGGCCAAACTGCCGCCCCTGTGGCAACAGCGCCTACGCCAGCGGTGGCATAATACAGAAAATCGCGGCGCGATCCTGCGGTATCATCTGCATGAGACATGCGTCCCTCTCCCTTTGAAATGCCGCAAATGGTACGGCACAGCCGATACATAGAAAAATAGGCGCGGGTGCGCCCTAACCTTGGTCGCGCTTTTAACCACAGTTTCTGCCCCCGTCCAGCGGACAAAGCAGCGCAGGGGGGCGGAGGGTCAGATAAATATGATTAAGGTTGTGCGGAATTGATAAGGTCAGGCAATAGGTTGTGTATCGCGCATACTTTGCCGCGCTGCCATCTCGGCTTGCCACGCTGCCAATCGTGGCCGCCCATCCCGCCAGCCCCGCGCATCGTGGCGAAAGTCTAGGTAGGACAGCGCGCAGGCAAGGGCGATGTGTTCCATGTTGATGTCGCCCGTTGGCGGCGCGGCTTCGAACATATCCAAGGCGCGGGTGATTTTAGCCCATTTGGCGGTCAGCCAGCCGTCAAAGCGCAGGTTTTCGGGGCGCAGGCGCACCTCGTAAGCCATAGTAACCGCCGCTTCGATAATGCCATCAATCGCGGGTTCGCGCGCCAAAGCGGGCCAAAGCGCCGCGCCCATTGGATAGACACCAAGGGCAAAATGATCGTCCAAAAACCGCGAAATCACGCGGCTGTCATAAATGGCCGTGCCATCTTCCAGCACCAGCACGGGAATTTTGCCCAAGGGGTTGTGCGCCACAGGCAGGCTGCCTGCATCCAATGGCGTGCCTGCCACCATCTCCACGGCAACCCGCCCCAGCAAATCCCTTTCGTGCAACAATACTGCGATTTTGCAGCCAAAGGGGGTTGTTGGGGATGTGTAAAGTTTCATGCCAATCTCCTAAATAAAAAAGCCGCCGAAGGTTTCCCTTGGCGACCTATTTATGCTGCTGCGCGCAGGCCATATCCGGGGTCAACCCTGACGTGCCTTATAACGCTTTTGCGTCTTGTTGATCACATAGACGCGGCCTTTGCGGCGCACGACTTGGCAATCGCGATGACGCGTTTTCAGCGAGCGGAGCGAGTTTGCAACCTTCATGGCTGTCTCCTGTACATCGCGGCGCTTGCGCGCCACAGTTAAGTGCCCCTTGCGGGGCGTGAATGGTGGGCGGTACTGGGATCGAACCAGTGGCCACTACGATGTCAACGTAGTGCTCTACCGCTGAGCTAACCGCCCACTTTTAGCAATGGTCTACCCATAGATCAGAATCGCCAAAAGGCGGTGCTGGCATATCGGTTGCGTGGCTATAAACAGAAGGGCGCGGCGGATCAAGGGGTATCGCTGCCGATATCTTTCATTATATTCTGTGATTCTAACGGAGTTTTTCTTGACCGCGTCCTTTCAGATCATTCGTCCCGATGTGCAAACTTGCCCTGTGGTGGTTTCTTCGCCGCATTCGGGGCGGGCCTATCCACCCGCCTTTTTGCGCCAATCTGTGTTGGGTGTGGCGGCGGTTCGATCATCAGAAGATGCGTTCGTAGATGAGTTGGTTTCAGCCAGCCCGCGTTTGGGCGCGCCATTGCTGCTGGCCCATGTGCCGCGCGCCTATGTTGACCTAAACCGCGCCGCAAACGAGTTTGACCCCGCCTTAATAGAAGGCGCGCGGCGCAATGATAGCAATCCGCGCATTGCATCGGGTCTGGGAGTTATTCCGCGCGTGGTGGCAGGCGGGCGGGCCATTTACAGCGGCAAATTGCCACTGGCCGAGGCGGAGGCGCGCATAAATGCCCATTGGCGCCCCTATCATGCCGCCCTAAGCGGGCTGCTGGATGAAACGGCAGCCCGCTTTGGCATGGCGATTTTGCTAGATATGCATTCCATGCCCAGCGAGGCGGCACAGATGCTGCGCCCGCACCAGAACCCCGCCGATGTTGTACTGGGTGATCGGCATGGCGCATCCGCTTCGGGGCATATAATTGCCGCAATTGAAGCCGCCTTTGCTGCGCAAGACCTGCGCACGGCCCGCAATAGCCCGTTTGCAGGGGCCTATATCGCACAGCATTATGGGCGGCCTTTTGCGGGTAAACACGTCGTACAAATCGAAATCGCGCGCGGGCTGTATATGGACGAGGCGCAGGTCGCGCCCCTGCCGCATTTTGCGGCCTTTGCCACTAAAATCACCGCAGCGCTGGCCCAGATTACGGCGCGCTTGGCCCCGCCGCAATCATTAGCGGCCGAATAATCAGCGCAGCGCGCGGCCCTTTACAATGGCATCCGTCCCGAAACGGGCGCGGATCGCATCGCTAGCGCGTTCGGCAGCAGCGCGTTTGGGGGCTGATGGGTCTAGCAAATCGCCCAAGTGATCGGCGGTATCGGCAGGCGATAGATCAGAAATCCCAACACCAATCAGCCGAAACGGGCCAAAGCCCGCGCCCATTTGTGACAGCACCGCATCAAACAACGCCCGCGCGGTGCGATAGATGCGGTCGGCCAGTTGCGTTGGATCTTCTAAGGTGACGCGCCGCGACAAAGCCGAAAAATCGCTGCGTTTCAGCTTTAGCGTTACGGTTTTGCCGCCAAATCCCTTGGCCTTGGCGCGGTCAGCCACTTGGGTTGCCAGCCGCCAGATATGGCCATCCAGCACTTCAAGATCAGCCGTGTCTTCGAAAAACGTGGTTTCTTTGCTGATGGATTTGACGCCCGCATCCCGCTGCACGCGCCGCCTGTCTTGCCCGCGCGCCAGATGATACAGCCGCGCGCCCATTTGGCCAAAACGCGCGGTTAAATCGGCCTGTTCCCACCGCCGCAAATCGGCGATGGTGCGGATACCTGCTTTTTCCAAATGCGCTTGGGTTGCCGTGCCAACACCCCAGATGATTTTGATGGGTTTGGGCATCAGAAAGGCTTCCGTTTCACCCTGCCCAATCAAGGAAAATCCCTTGGGCTTATCCAAATCAGAGGCGATTTTTGCCAAAAACTTATTATGGCTTAGTCCGATTGACCCCGTCAGCCCCAATTCATATTCCATCCGCTGCACCAGCCCCGCCAGCATCACAGCGGGCGGCGCGCCGTGCAGGCGGGTTGTGCCGCCCAAGTCTAGAAACGCCTCATCCAATGACAGCGGTTCAATCGCAGGGGTCAGCTCCTCCATCATGGCGCGAATGGCGCGGCTGGCATCCACATAGGCGGACATGCGCGGTTTCACCACAACGGCCTGCGGACACAGCTTTAGCGCCTGAAACATCGGCATGGCCGCCCGCACCCCATGAATGCGCGCGATATAGCAGCAGGTCGAGACAACCCCGCGCGCGCCGCCGCCCACAATCACGGGCTGGTCGCGCAGGTCTGGATTGTCGCGCTTTTCGACCGATGCATAAAACGCATCGCAGTCCATATGAGCAATGGATAAATGATAAAGCTCGCCATGCGCCAGAACGCGGGGCGAGCGGCATTTGGGGCATCTTGCCCCCGCATCAAACTGGGTCAGGCAATCGCGGCATAGGGCTGGCATTGCGGCACTATGCGCCCTGTTGCCCGATCAGGCAATATCGGCCAGAATCGCCTGCGCCGCGCCGCGCATATCTTTCGCGGCCCAAATAGGGCGGCCCACAACAATATGATCTGCCCCATCCAGCAGCGCCTGCCTTGGCGTGGCAACGCGCTTTTGATCGCCCACTTCGGCCCCTGCGGGCCGAACCCCTGGCGTGACGATCAGCTTGCCCTTGGCCTGCGGCAGCGCGCGAATCGCGGCTGCCTCTTGCGGGCTGGCGATAACCCCATCTGCACCAGCTTCTAACGCGCGGGCGGCGCGGGCCAGCGTGATTTCGGCGATATCGCCCGCCACAATCAAATTCGCGTCCAAATCGGCGCGGTCTAATGATGTTAATATCGTCACCGCCAAAATCTTGGTGCCTGACCCGCGCTTTCCTTCGCCCGCTGCACGCACAACTTGCGGATCACCATGAACGGTCAAGAAATCCAGATCATATTGGCACAGTCCGCGCACGGCGGCCTCTACCGTTGCGCCAATATCAAACAACTTCATATCCAGGAAAATGCGCTTGCCGCGTTCGCCCTTTAATTCATTGGCCAGCGCAAGCCCGCCGCCTGTCAGCATGCCCAGCCCAATTTTGTAAAAGGAAACAGCGTCACCCAAGGCATCGGCCACTTGAAGCCCTTGCACAATATTCGGCACATCCAGCGCCACGATCAAACGGTCATCGGCCATATTGCATCCCTTTTTCTTTGCAATGGCGGGGCGGCAAAGCGCTGTCAATAAGCGACGATTGACAGCCGCCGCCTTTGCGCCAATTCTGCCAAAAATTGTAAAGGTTGCCC
>CAMAWZ010000144.1 GCA_945861995.1 Pseudorhodobacter antarcticus | reverse complement strand
CGTCGGCCAACTTCCTGCAACCATAGAAAAAACGCCTCTGGGGGGTAAATGACAATACTAACATCGACGCAGGGCCAAAAAGACCTGCCGCGCTATTTCCATGCCGTCTATGGCGTGGCCAAAAAGCTATCGCGGGGGCGCTTGGATTTTGTTTTGCCTGACGGGCGGCGGTTTCGCATTGAAGGTGCGGCAGCGGGGCCTGCCGTTGAAATTGCCATTCATGACACAGAAATCTTTGCTCGCCTTATCCGCGAAGGCGATTTGGGGTTTTCTGAATCCTATCTTGAAGGCGGTTGGACGACCCCCGATTTGCAGGCGTTTATGGATTTGATCCAGATGGGCAATGACGCCGTGAATGACGGGTTCCCCGCCATGGGCCTTGTGCGCGCCTATGAGAAGTTTCGGTTTTGGATGCAGTCCAACACCAAAAAGGGATCACGCAAGAATATCGCTTATCACTATGATCTGGGCAATGATTTCTACAAGCTGTGGCTGGATGACAGCATGACCTATTCGTCGGCCCTGTTCAAAACGGGCCAAGAGGGGCTAGAGGCGGCGCAAGAGCTGAAATATGCCTCGATGGTGGATCAGATGGGGGCAAAGGCTGGTGATCATGTGCTGGAAATTGGCTGCGGCTGGGGCGGGTTCGCCGAATATGCGGCTGGCACGCGCGGGCTGAAGGTGACGGCGCTGACGATTTCGAAAGAACAGCATGCCTATGCCGTGGCGCGGATTGCGGCGGCGGGTCTGTCTGACCGCGTTGAGATCAAGTTGCAAGATTACCGCGACGAACGGGGCACGTATGACGGTATCGCCAGTATCGAAATGTTCGAGGCCGTGGGCGAGCGGTATTGGCCCACCTATTTCAGCGCGCTGCGCGATCGGTTGAAACCTGGCGCATCTGCAACGCTGCAAATCATCACTGTGCCCGATCATCGATTTGCAACATATCGCAAGCGGGTTGATTTTATTCAGAAATACATCTTTCCGGGTGGGATGCTGCCCTCGCCTGCCGCGCTGAAGGCGCAAACTGACCGCGCGGGCCTGCGCTTTGCCCATTCGATCGAATTTGGCCGCAGCTATAGCCAAACCCTGCGCCGTTGGCACGAAAGTTTTGCGGCAAGCTGGCCGCAAGTGGCGGCGATGGGCTTTGACGAGCGGTTTCGGCGGATGTGGGAGTATTATTTGACGTCTTGTGCGGGCGCGTTTGAAGGCGGCACTTGTGATGTGACGCAGATCACGGTGACGCGGCCCTAAGGCCAAGCACGGGGGCTGCGCGCCCCCTACCTGCTTTGCTGTGCAAAGCAGGCTCCCCGCGGGATATTTGCAGAGTTAGGAAGGCATCGGCGTCTTGCCAAACCCGCGCCTGCGCGGCAATGTTGCTCTGCTAATTGGGGGGGCGGATCAGTGAATATGGAAGCGCGCAAAGTACCAAGTCACGAAGTGACCTATTCGCGCCTGCGTGATATGATCCTTTATGGGCAGTTGGCACCTGGCCAGCCTGTCACAATTCAGGGGCTGACCCAAAACCTTGGTGCTGGTATGACCCCTGTGCGCGAAGCCATTCGTAGGCTGGCAACCGAAGGCGCGCTGTTGCCGCAGGGCAATCGGCGCGTGTCTGTTCCGCGGATGACGGGTGCGGATTTGGATCAGATTGCCTTTGCGCGTCTGGCGATTGAACCGCGACTTGCGCAATTGGCGGCCCAGCACGCCAGCCCTGTCTTACTTGCCCTTCTGGAGGAGTTGGACATTGAGGTGGATAGATCCGTTCTGGTCGGAGATATCCCTGCTTATTTGACATCGAACCATGCTTTTCACTTTGCTCTTTACGGCGCGGCGGGGGCGGGGGTTTTGCTGGATATGGCGCAAAGCCTGTGGCTGCGCTTTGGTCCCAGCCTGCGCGTTGTCACCCAACTTTCGGGCCGCGCCAGCCTGCCTGACAGCCATAAGGCCATTATCACCGCGCTGCGGGCGGGCGATGGGGCAGGGGCCGCGGCGGCGATGACGCATGATATTGAAATCGGCCTTGCCCATGTGCGCGATGCGATACGGGCGAACGCGCTGTAGATCACTTTTCATTCGAAATAATTTGATCAAATTTCTTGTGGCGGGAGTGATTTGATCATATCATAATCGCTAAAGGTGCCCAGATTCGGGCGTGCAGGCTGGAGGCCGCGATGAACAAAATCACCAACCATATGCCAACGGCAGAGTTGCAGGCGCTGGACGCTGCCCACCATATGCACCCGTTTACCGAAAATGCGGCACTGGCGCGCAAGGGCGCGCGGATTATGACGGGCGGTAAGGGTGTTTGGCTGACCGATAGCGAAGGGCACAAGATTATCGATGGCATGGCGGGTCTGTGGTGTGTGAACATTGGCTATGGGCGCACCGAACTGGGCGATGTGGCCAAGGCGCAGATGGATCAACTTGCCTATTACAACACGTTTTTTCAAACCAGCCATGTTCCTGCCATTGCGCTGGCCGCCAAGTTGGCCGAACTTGCCCCTGCGGGCATGGGCCATGTGTTTTTTGCGGGGTCGGGGTCTGAGGCCAATGACACCAACATTCGCATGGTGCGCCGATATTGGGATATCAAAGGTCAGCCCGAAAAGCGCATCATCATCGCGCGGCATAATGGCTATCATGGATCGACCATGGGCGGCGGCAGCCTTGGCGGGATGAAGGCGATCCACGATCACGGCGGCAAGCTGGCTGGGATTGTCCATATTGGCGAGCCGAACTGGTGGTCGCAAGGCGGCGATATGACCCCCGATGAGTTTGGCCTCGCGCGCGCGAAAGAGCTAGAATCCAAGATACTTGAACTGGGCGTCGAAAATGTGGCGGCCTTCATCGGAGAGCCTGTGCAGGGCGCGGGCGGGGTGATTATTCCGCCAGACAGCTACTGGCCCGAAGTGCAGCGCATTGTCGACAAATACGGCATTTTGCTGATTGCTGACGAGGTTATCACAGGCTTTGGCCGCACGGGAAATTGGTTTGGCAGCACCACTTTTGGCATTCGCCCGCATATCATGACCATCGCCAAGGGTCTATCATCGGGCTATCAGCCGATTGGCGGATCGATTGTGTGCGACGATGTGGCCGAAGTCATGGGCAGCCACGGCGATTTTAACCACGGCTATACCTATTCGGGGCATCCTGTGGCGGCGGCTGTGGCTCTGGAAAACCTGCGCATCTTGCAAGAAGAAAAGATCATCGAACACGTGCGCGATGTGGCAGGCCCGTATCTGTCCAAAAAATGGGCCGCGCTGAACGATCATCCGATGGTGGGCGAGGCGAAAATGGTGGGATTGATGGGCAGCATTGCGCTGACGCCGAACAAGGCGAGCCGCGCCAAGTTTGCATCCGAGACGGGGACCGTGGGCTATCGCACCCGCGAGCGGTGTTTTGCCAATAATCTGATCATGCGCCATGTTGGCGACCGCATGATCATTTCGCCGCCATTGGTGATTACGACGGATGAGATTGACATCTTGATGGAGCGCGCGTGGAAAAGCCTTGATGAAAGCTATGGCGCGATTAAGGCGGATGGGTTGTTTGTGTCTGCCTAGGGCACGGGTGAATGCATTTGCCTGTGCGCGCCTTAGTCCGCCCCTTGAGTTTTCACCCCGCCCCTTGAGTTTGGCGCAAAGCGGGCCTAGTTTGGCGCAAACGAAAAAGGATATCTTATGCGCATTCACACCGATTTGGCCGATACGATAGGGGGCACGCCGCTGCTAAAGTTGCGCGCTGCGTCCGAGATGACGGGCTGCACCATTTTGGGAAAATGCGAATTTCTTAACCCTGGCCAATCGGTCAAGGACCGCGCGGCGCTGTATATCATTCGCGATGCAGTGGCCAAGGGCCTACTGAAACCAGGCGGCACGATTGTAGAGGGCACGGCGGGCAATACGGGTATTGGGCTGGCGCTGGTGGGGGCAAGCATGGGCTTTCGCACCGTTATTGTTATTCCTGAAACGCAAAGCCAAGAGAAAAAGGATATGATCCGCCTCGCGGGCGCGGAACTGGTGCAAGTGCCTGCGGTGCCGTACAAAAACCCCAACAATTATGTGCGCTATTCGGGGCGGCTTGCGGCGGCTTTGGCGCGCACCGAACCCAATGGCGCGATTTGGGCGAACCAATTTGACAATGTGGCCAATCGCCAAGCCCATATTGAAACCACAGGGCCAGAAATTTGGGACCAAACGGGCGGCAAGGTAGACGGGTTTATTTGCGCAGTAGGCTCTGGCGGCACGCTGGCGGGGGTGGGTATAGCCTTGCAGCCCAAAGGCGTAAAGGTAGGGCTGGCCGACCCCGAGGGCGCGGCGCTGCACGCCTATTACACGACCGGCGTGTTTGACGCGCCTGGATCCTCGATCAGTGAAGGTATCGGGCAGGGGCGCATTACCGCCAATTTGGAAGGGTTCAAACCCGATATGTCGTACCGCATTTCCGATGCCGAAGCGCTGCCTTTGGTGTTTGATATGCTGGAAGATGAGGGGATTTGTTTGGGCGGATCTTCGGGCATTAACATCGCGGGCGCGATCCGTATGGCGCGCGACATGGGGCCAGGCAAAACCATCGTCACGATCCTGTGCGATTATGGCAACCGCTATCAATCCAAACTGTATAACCCTGTCTTTTTGCGCGAAAAAGGTCTGCCTGTGCCAGCATGGCTGGACCGCGCGCCCCACGGCGTGCCCACGGTGTACGAGGACGCATGATCCGCGCGACTTGGCCCGTATTTGCGGCCTGTCTGGCGGTATCTTTGGTGCTGGGCGGCATTTCTGGCGCGCAAACACCTGCGCCGCAAGTGGGCCAAGCGGATGCCAGCGGCGCGCTAACCCCGCGCCAAGGGGCGGCGGCAACGGCGCTAAGTGCCGTGCAGGCCGATTTGGCCGCAGAAGAGGCGACGGCGGCGCTGGATTATGCCGCTTGGGACAAAATGGCCGCGCGGGTCGAACGCGCGATTGAAGACAGGCGCGCCTCGGACGGCGCACTTGAAACACTGCGCGGGCAATTGGTGGAATGGCGCGGCGCTTTGCAAGGCGCGCAAAGCGCCAATTCGGCCCGCATTGCCACGTTGCGCGCGCAAATTGCAGCGCTTGGCCCTGCGCCCGCCGCTGGCGCAATCGAGACTGCAGACCTTGCCAATCGCCGCGCAGAACTGACCCAGCAATTGCTGCGCCTGCAGGCCCCTGCGATTACGGCAGACGAGGCATATCGGCGCGCTGATGGGTTGATCCGCGAGATCGACCGCACTGTGCGCGAACGCCAAGCGGATGAGCTGCTGCAAGCGTGGCCTGCCCCGATCAATCCGACCAATTGGCCCGAAGGGGTGATTGGCCTGACCGACACGGGCCTGCGTCTGTGGGAAGAAATTACTACGAACTGGGCCGATGACGCGCGGCGCAGCACTTTTTACACCAACCTGCCGCTGATCGTCTTGGTTCTGGCCATCGGCCTTGGGCTTAGCATCACCGCGCGCAGGTGGGTGCAGGATTTTGCCGTAGGTCTGCGTGAAAAAGGGTCCGTTGGGGCGCAGCGGATTATCGCGCTGCTGGCCAGTTTGGGCGAGATGGTGTTTCCGCTGGTCGGGATCGCTTTGGTTGCGCTGGCGCTGATCTTGTCGCAGATGCTGGGCGAACTTGGCGGGCAGATTGTTGATGCGGTGCCCGATATTGTGCTGCCATTGGTGGCCGCAGCGTGGATGGCGGGGCGGATTTTTCCGCGCGGCAGTTTGGCTGGCCCGCTGCACCTTGGCACCGAAGGCCGCGCCGAGGCGCGGGTATTGGCCGTGATGATGGGGTTTATACTGGGCGCAGACAGCCTGCGCGATGCGGCCATGACATCACAAGATTATTCCGAAGGCACAACGTCGGTCACCAGCTTTCCGGGCCTTGTGATTGCGGGGCTATTGCTGCTGCGCATGGGGCAGCTTTTGGCGCGGCACCTGAAAACGCTGCAAGCGCGCGAAGGTGAGACGCAGAATTTTGGAAGGTCTTCTCTGCTGCTGGTCGCGCAGGCCGCAATTGTTGTGGGATTGGCGGGCCCTGTTTTGGGCGCGTTGGGTTATATTGCGGGGGCTTCGGCTATTGTTTACCCTGCCATCTATAGCCTTGGTTTGATTGCGGTTTTGCTGATATTGCAGCATCTGATTGGCGATTTATACGCGATGATCATGCGCGGATCGGCCGAGGCGGGCGATGCCTTGATCCCCGTTTTGGCCAATTTCGCGCTGTCTGTGCTTAGCCTGCCGATCTTCGCGCTGATCTGGGGCGCGCGGGTGTCTGA
>CAMAWZ010000143.1 GCA_945861995.1 Pseudorhodobacter antarcticus | reverse complement strand
ACCGCGCGAATTTTGTTTGGGCGTCTGGCGGCGGCACGCTGGGGTCAATGCCGAAGGCGCGCGCTTTGTGCCGCCTGTGCGCAGCGTGCAGGTGGCACTGGCCCAGCGCGAGGTGCCGCTGTTTGTCTATGAAGGGCGCGCGCCCGTTGAGGCGTGGAGCGTGGCAGCCCCTGCGCTGCGCAAAGACGGATCACGCTGGCTGCCTGTGCGCGCGCCTGCGCGGTATGCGGGCGATGTGTTTGGCGCGCTGTGCGCGGCGCATGGCATTAAGCTGCCTTTTGCGGGCGAACTTGCCGCCCTGCCTGTTGGCGCGCAGGTGTTGGCCGAAGATCGCAGCGCGCCGCTGGAGGCATTGATCAAGGGGATGCTGAAATATTCCACCAATCTGACCGCCGAGGCACTGGGGCTTGCGGCATCACAGGCGGGGGATATTGCGGCGTCAGGGGCGGCGATGACGGCTTGGGCGCAGGCGCGTTTTGGAATTGCGGCGCGCTTTGGCGACCATTCGGGGCTGGGGCCGATGTCCAGCTGCACCCCCTTCGATATGCTGCGGGTGATGCTGGGGGCCAAGGATTCGGCGTTGATTGGGCTGATGCGCGAGCGGGGCGTGGATAGCGAGGGGCGCGAGGCGCAAGGCGCCGCGCTGCGCGTCTTTGCCAAAAGCGGCACGTTGAACTTTGCCTCCAACCTTGCGGGTTATATAACCGCCCCATCGGGCCGCGCGCTGGCTTTTGCGATTTTTGCCGCCGACAGCCCGCGCCGCGCGGCCGTGGCGCTGGATCAGCGCGAAGACCCCGAAGGCAGCGCTGCATGGAGCAAACGCGCCCGCGCGATGCAGCGGCAGATGATTGCCATGTGGGGAAAGGCGTATCTTTAGGCGATGAGCCGCTGGTTTGATGCGCCTGTGATGCGCGCGGAAACAATCTGGCCCTCTGGCTGTTCTGCGGCAAAATCCACTTCGGTGAACTGCGCGGTGCGGCCCATGCGGGGCGATTCCATCAAAATACTGTGGGTCTGGCCGATTTGCGCCGCCAAATGGCGCTGCAAGGCACTGTCCCCTGCCGCGCGCAATTGGGCTGCGCGGGCCTTGATCACGAGGCCGCGCACGGGCGGCATTTTGGCCGCTGGTGTGCCTTTGCGCGCCGAATAGGGAAAGACGTGCAAAAAGGTAAGCCCGCAATCGGCAATCAGCCGCAGCGAGTTTTCGAACATCGCATCCGTTTCCGTCGGAAAGCCGGCAATGATATCCGCGCCGAACACAATATCAGGGCGCAAACGCCGTGTATCTTCGCAAAACTTGATCGCGTCATCGCGCAGATGCCGCCGCTTCATACGTTTTAAAATCATGTCATCCCCCGCCTGCAAGGACAGATGCAGATGCGGCATGAGGCGCGGCTCGGTTGCAATCGCGCCCATCAGGGCATCGTCAGCTTCGATTGAATCAATCGACGAAATGCGCAGGCGGGCAAGGTCAGGCACCAGCCGCAAAATGCGCATGACCAAATCGCCAAGGCGCGGCGCGGCGGGCAGGTCTGCGCCCCAAGAGGTCAGATCAACCCCTGTCAGCACCACCTCGGCGAAGCCTTTGTCGACCAGCCGTTTGATCTGATCTACCACCACGCCCGCAGGCACTGACCGCGAATTGCCGCGCCCAAAGGGAATGATGCAAAAGGTGCAGCGGTGATCGCAGCCGTTTTGCACCTGAACATAGGCGCGGTGGCGGCCAAAACCATCAATCAAATGCCCCGCTGTTTCGCGCACTGACATGATGTCATCCACCTGCACGCGTTCGGTTGTGCCAATCAGATCGGGGGCGGCCATGGCGTTGCGCAATTTCTGCCACGTTGCCGCCTGCATCTTTTCGGTATTGCCAATCACGCGGGTGACCTCTGGCATGGCGGCAAAGGTTTCGGGCTCGGTCTGGGCCGCGCAGCCTGTGACGATCACGGCAGCGCCTGGATTTTCGCGGGCAAGTTTGCGAATTTCTTGCTTGGCTTTGCGCACGGCTTCGGCGGTGACGGCGCAGGTGTTGATGACCACGGCCTGCCCAAGGCCCGCGCTTGCGGCAAGTTCCTTCATCGCCTCGGTTTCATAGGCGTTCAGGCGGCAGCCTAAAGTCGCAAAAATGGGCGCGGTCATGGGGCCACCAGCGCCATCATATCGGGGGCAAGGCGGCCCTCAAACACATAGGCCACGGGGCCCGTCAGCCATACGCCATCGCCGCGCCAATCCACGTTCAGCACCCCGCCATCGGCCTGCACTGTCACTTGGCGGGATGTTAGCCCGCGCAAATGGGCGGCCACAGCGGCAGCGCAGGTGCCCGACCCGCAGGCCAGCGTGATGCCCGCGCCGCGTTCCCACACGCGCAGGCGCAATGTGTCGGGAGCAATCAGGCTGGCAAATTCAATATTGCAGCGCTGCGGGAACAGCGGGTCATGTTCAAGTGCGGGGCCGCGCGCGCCCAAATCAACCGCTTCGGCATCGGGCACAAAGAACACGGCGTGGGGATTGCCCATGCCTAGGGCGACGGGGGCACCTTCCAGCGGCAGGGCCATCATATCGACCTCGTACGCAAGGGGAAGATCGCGCCAGTCCCGCTGCGGATGGCCCATGTTGACCGTGACCTGCCCATCCGCGCCGACTTGGGCATACAGCGTGCCGCGCGCCGTGGTCAGGGTCAGGCTATCGCGGCCCGTCTGCGCCATCATATAGTGGCTAACGCAGCGCGTGGCATTGCCGCAGGCCCCCGCGCGCGAACCATCGCCGTTCCAAAAATCCAAATGAAAATCGGCGCTGGCAGAAGGGCGAATTTCGGCCAATTGGTCAAACCCTACCCCGCGATGCCGATCGCCCAGCGCGGCCGCCAGCGCAGGCGTGCAGGCCGCCGCACCTGCCCCCACCCGCGCGCGCGAATCGATGATGACAAAATCATTGCCAGCGCCGTGCATTTTCAAGAAAGGCAGGCCAGAGGGGTTTGCGTTAGGTTCCATCCCCGCCCTATACAATTGCGCATAGCTTTTTGCCAGAGGCGGTCGTTTTGCCCTTGACCCTAGGGGCGTTAGTTTCTAATCACCCGCCACGTGGGCCGGTAGCTCAGCTGGTAGAGCAACTGACTTTTAATCAGTAGGTCTCGGGTTCGGATCCCGACCGGCTCACCATTTCAGGCAAGCCTTTGTTTGCAGGGGATGAAATCAAAAAAGCCCTCGCGGATTGCGCGGGCTTTTTGTTTATTTCGGCGCGCTTTCGCGCAGGTTTGACAAATCGCCTCCTTGCAGCACCGTTGGGCTGCGGCGGGGCGCGGATTCGAAGGCATAGGCGCTAGGGCGCACGAATTCGCAAAGGGCCGAGGGCGTTTCCACCACAGTGCGCCGTTCAAACCCCAGCGCGAAAAACACAGTACCATCCGTTAGGGTATGTTCGCCGCGAATCGGCGGAGTATAGCCGCTGCGGGCCAACACAACAGGCATTTTGACCCCGTATAGCAGCGGGTGGGCCGAGGTATCGCCCGCCAGTATTTTGGGCGAAAAGCCACGGTCGCGGATGGTTTCACTATCCAATGTCACGCAGGCCATTCCCGTGATTTCGACAAGGCGTTCCTCAATAGGATCAAACACTTCGTCGCCAATAGTCAGGTGTTCAATGGCACAAAATTCGGATGCTTTGGCACCCACGCGCAAATGCGTGCCAGCGGAAACAATATCGACCTTCAGGATAAAAATCCCGGCAGATGGTTCTATCACAACACTTCCCCACTCGTACTACTGGCATCGAATCGGTGCAACTGGCAGCAGCACAGATTCAACCAAAGCGGAAATTTCGCTTTGGATAAAGGGGAAATTGATCGTAAATAAAGACATAAGTTGGGCCAAACTGTGGTTGTACACGCAATTGTGCCACCAGATTGGGAGAAAAAACTGAAGGTATCCTTAACGCTGAAGAGTAATTGTTTGCCCAGCGGAAACAGTCTGCCAATCGCCCACGGCCCCATCAGGCCAAATCACCCGCACTTCGGCCCCATCAGCGCCGCCAAGCCCAAAATGCTGCGGGCCTAGCACGCCAGATACATGGCCGCCGCCAATGGTCACTTCGCGCGTCTCAACCTTATCGCCGCGCTTAAACTCGATAAACGCGCCAATCGCGTCGGTGTTGGGGGCGGGCTGTGCAAGGACGATGTTCACAAAATTGCCCGCCGCATCCGTGCCCGTATTGCGCCATATTTCGGTGGGGCCATTGCGGTTGACCACCAGCAAATCTTGCCAGCCATCGCCATTAAAATCAGCCAACCCGCCGCCGCGCGCGGCGTTCATTGACAGCACGCCCGAAGTATCCCCCGCCTCGATGAACTTACCCTCGGCAGTTTGTAGGAACAGATTATTGGGGTCTTTTTGCGCAAAATCGGGCATTTCCCAAACATTGCCTTTGGCCACAAACAAGTCGGCCAGCCCGTCATTATTCACGTCAGAAAACTGCGCGTGCCAGCCTGTGGATGGGCGCAGATCGCCGCCCGTATAGGGGCGGTGCGCGGTGATGCCCAGCGGCCAAGCCAAATCGCTATACTTGGGTTTCAGCGGTTGCGCGGCAGGGTCGGCCAGCGTTTGAAACTTTTGATCCGCCATCGAGGTTAGGTAATAGTCGGGCCGCCCATCTCCCGTGATGTCGGCGCTGGCAATGCCCATACCCCAAATGCGCAAACGCGGAAAGCCTTCGTCAGCCGTGAACAGGCGGGGGGCGACATCAGGCCCCTCAAAACGCCAAAGCTGTTCTTGTCCGCCTTTGTAATACTCGCGGTCATTGGACACGCGCAGGCTGGGCGTGCCCGAACGGTTCCAATCGGTGAACAGCATCGACAGGGCGCAAAAGCTGGGGGTCAGCGGCAGCGGTTTGGCGTAGGTTTCCCCAACAGGGCGGTGCAGCCAATTGTCGGTGCAATTGCCCCAAGGGAATGCTTCTTGCGATCTGTCGATGTAATTGCCAATGGCAAGGCTGGGCAGGGTATTGCCCCCTTCCCATGTGGCGGCAAAAGCGGTTGACCACGCATTGCCGCCGTCAAACCCCCAAAGTTCATTCGCGCGTTCAAACTGGCAATTCCCCAGCCCGCGCATGACCACATTTTCACCCACGCGCAAAATCACCAGATCGGGGATCGAATCGCCATTAATGTTGATGGGATAGGCCCCCGAAACGCTGGGCAGATCGGCGGTGCTGGCGGTTTTGGTAAAGGCCAGCGCGCCGCCCTTTTGCGAGGTGTTCACATACAGCGCGGCGCGGTCTTGCCCGCCTGCGATATACACATCGGGCAGGCTATCGGCGTTGCAATCAAATATCGCAGCCCCCCCGCCCACCATATATTCCCATTCGCCTGTAAAGGCGTGGTCAATGCCCGCCGTCGCGGTCTCGGTCACGAATTTCGGCCCGAATTTCGAAATGTCCTGCGCCATGGCAGGGCTGGCAAGCACGGCAAATGCGGCGATCAGATGTTTCATGATTTTGTCTTCAATCCTGCGGCAAAGGCCCCAATGCAGCGGCCCTGTTCCAGCCCGTTGATATTGCCAAAGGGGTAGTGAATACCGCCGTAAAGCCGCGAGTTGGCAGCCTCGGTCGCGGCGGCGGCGAAACTGGGAAAGTCGCGCGCGGGGATGGCATCATCCACATGGGTTGCGTCCGAAAACGCGAAGTTTTCACCAAAGAACGCTGTCAGCACAGCCGAAGCGGCCCCTGATTGGGTAGAATGGCCCGACGGATATTCTGGGAACGGCGGGGTGATCAGCAGCGGCTCCCATTTGGGATCAATCACGCGGCGGATATAGGAAACAGGGCGGATCAGATCGTATTTATACTTGGCCCACCAGCAGCCGATAAAGCCATCTGCCAGCGCCATACCAAGGCGCGCCAGAATATCGGCGGTGCGCAGAGCGTCCATACTGTCACGCTCGGCGATTTGCAGAACGATGGAAATCCAGTGGCCAGGCGGGGTTGGCGACAGCATCGGATCATCCGACCAGAACCGCGCGATGGATTTTTGCTCGGGCGTCAGGGTTTTGGACGTCTCATACACCACCATCGCCTGCGCATAAAATTCCGAAGCGGGGTCTTCGCTGTAGTCGGGATGGTCTGCAATGCCGCAGGCGCTGCCAGACGGGGCAGCAAAGGTGCGGTTACTGCCCCATGTGGGCAACAGCGGGAATTGCTGTTGGCGCACCAGCGCCGTGGTGGGCACCCAAGAGCTGGGCTTGCCGCCCAATTCATACTCCATGGGAAAGCCCATATTTTCCACAACCGCGCCGCCATCGGTTTGCGACCAGTTCCAAAT
>CAMAWZ010000142.1 GCA_945861995.1 Pseudorhodobacter antarcticus | reverse complement strand
GGAATAGGCGCTTTGCAAAAGTGTCCAATTCGCATCATAGGTATCTGTCCAGCTGTAGGACGATCCGTCCGCATCTGTGCAGTTGGTGGCATATATATAGCCCGTGATGTTGCCACCGGCATCATAGTTGGTGACGCAATCGGTCACGCTGCTGTAGCCCGTGCTGTCGGAATAGGCGCTTTGCAGAAGTGTCCAATTCGGATCATAGCTGTCAGTCCAGCTATACGACGAGCCGTCCGCTTCAGTGCAGCTGGTGGTATAGATATAGCCCGTGATGTTGCCATCGGCATCATAGCTGGTCAGGTATTCTGTGACACTGCTGTAGCCCGTGCTGTCAGAATAGGCGCTTTGGATCAGCGTCCCATTCGCATCATAGCTGTCTGTCCACGTGTAGGAAGACCCATCGGGATTTGTGCCGCTGGTCGTATAAGTATAGCCCGTGATGCTGCCATCAGCGTCATAGCTGGGCAGAACTGCGGTCACGCTGCTGTAGCCCGTGCTGTCAGAATAGGCGCTTTGGGTCAGTGTCCAGTTCGCATCATAGCTGTCTGTCCAGTTGTAGGACCAGCCGTCCGCATCGGTGACATCGGTCGTATAGGTGTAGCCCGCGATGTTGCCGTCAGCGTCATAGCTGGTGACGCAATCGGTCACGCTGCTGTAACCCGTGCTATCGGAATATTCATCTTGGGTGATCTCCATAATGGAATCCAGCGCCACGCTTTCAGAGCCGTCTATAATTGAAGTGGAAATGTTCATAGCGTCCTCCAAAGTCTTTATAACGTTACCAAATTTCTGCCCATCAAACAATTAAACAAAGCCTTGAAATCTTTTGCCCTTGGCCGCAACCCTTCAGCGCAAGATTATGCTATTACGGATATTTCCACCAAATTGGTTCATAAATCGTGAAGGCGGTTTGGGTTTCATTTGCGGCATGAAAGGCGACCTTTCAATCTGCCAAATGAGTTTTGGCGATCTGCCACACTGCACAGATGCACCGCGCCCTTCCCTTTTGCGCAAGCGCGGGCTAAATGCGGCGCATGGACAACACACTTCATATCATCGGCGGCGGGATGGCAGGGGCCGAGGCCGCGTGGCAGGCGGCGCAGGCAGGCGTGCGCGTGGTCATTCACGAGATGCGCCCCAAGATCGGCACTTTTGCCCATAGAACGGGCGATTTCGCGGAAATGGTCTGCTCGAATTCTTTCCGTTCGGACGATGACGAACAAAACGCGGTTGGGCTGCTGCATTGGGAAATGCGCGCGGCGCAGGGGCTGATTATGGACGCGGCGCATCAGCACCGCCTGCCTGCGGGCGGGGCGCTGGCGGTGGATCGTGACCCGTTTGCCCAAACTGTCACAGCAAAGCTGATGGCCCACCCGCTGATTTCCGCCAGTTATCAAGAGATCACGCAGTTGCCCGATCAGGGCAGTTGGATTATCGCCACAGGGCCGCTGACATCAGGCGCGCTGGCCACGTCGATCCGCGCGCATACGGGGGCCGAAGCTTTGGCGTTCTTCGACGCCATTGCGCCGATTGTCTACGCCGAATCTGTTGATATGACAAAGGCTTGGATGCAATCGCGCTATGACAAGGGCGAGACGGAAGACGAGCAGACGGCCTATATGAATTGCCCTTTGACCCGCGCGGAATACGAGGGTTTTATCGACGCGCTACTGGCCGCAGATAAAACTGAATTTCACGAAGGGGAAACTGCGGGCTATTTCGATGGCTGCCTGCCGATCGAAGTGATGGCCGAGCGCGGGCGCGAGACGCTGCGCTTTGGCCCGATGAAACCCGTGGGGCTAACCAACCCGCATTCCCCCGAAAAGCCCTATGCCGTGGTGCAACTGCGCCGTGATAACAAACTGGGCACGCTGTATAATATCGTCGGTTTTCAGACCAAGATGAAATACGGCGCGCAGACCGAAGTGTTGCGGATGATCCCCGCGCTGGCGGGGGCGCAGTTTGCGCGGTTGGGCGGGATACATCGCAACACCTTCATCAACTCGCCCACGCTGCTGGACGATCAGATGCGGTTGAAATCGCGGCCCAATATCCGCTTTGCGGGCCAGATCACAGGGGTGGAGGGATATGTCGAATCCGCCGCTATGGGGCTGGTGGCGGGGCGCATGGCGGCCGCCGAAATGCAGGGCCGCCATCTGCCGCCGCCGCCGCCAGATACCGCGATGGGCGCGCTGATTACCCATATTACGGGCGGAGCGGATGCAAAGACGTTCCAACCGATGAACGTAAACTTTGGCCTGTTCCCGCCCGTTGTTGCCAAAGGCGGACGGCGCGGGCGCAAAGACCGATATAAGGCCTATACCGACCGCGCCAAGGCGTCCTTTACCGAATGGCTTTTGTAACCCGCTTTGCGCCCAGCCCGACAGGCCCTTTGCATATGGGCCATGCCTATTCTGCGCTGCTGGCGCATGATATTGCGCGCGCAAACGGCGGCGCGTTTTTGCTGCGGATCGAAGATATTGACCGCGCGCGCAGCAAGCCCGAATGGGAGGCGAAGATTTATGATGATTTTCAATGGCTTGGCATTGCATGGGATGGCGCTGTGATGCGCCAATCTGATCGGCTGCCTGCCTATCATGCCGCGTTGCAGGGACTGTGGGACAGGTGCGTTCTGTACCCTTGCACCTGCACCCGCCGCGATATCGAGGCGGCAATTTCGGCCCCGCAAGAGGGGGCGATGGGGCCTGATGGGCCTGTCTATCCTGGAACGTGCCGCTGCACGCCAAATGGGCCGATGCCGCAGGATGCGGCCCTGCGGCTGAATATGGGTCTGGTCGCGCAAGAAACGTCGTTTCATGAGATGGGAGTGGGGTTGGCGGGAATTGTGACCACCACCGCGCAGGACTACATCCAGACAATCGGCGATGTGGTGCTGGCGCGGCGGGAAATGGGAACATCGTATCATCTATCTGTGGTTCTAGACGATGCGGCGCAGGGGATTACCCATGTGCTGCGCGGGGCCGATTTGTTTGAGGCCACACGGATTCACACGCTTTTGCAGCAGATTTTGGGCCTGCCTACGCCAATTTATCACCATCACCGCCTGATCAGGGATGACCACGGCAAACGCCTTGCCAAGCGCGACGATGCGCGCGCGCTGTTCAAATACCGCGCAGATGGGGCCAGCCCTGCCGATATTCGGGCAATGGTGGGGCTATAGCGGTTGGGTCAATTCAATTTCTGCGCCCGCGCGTATGGCGGTGTAGAAACAAGACCGCCTGTTCGTATGACAGGCCGGGCCCGTTTGATCGACCAGTGCCAGCACACAATCGCGGTCGCAATCGATGCGCAGATCCACCAGTTTTTGCACATGCCCCGACGTCTCCCCTTTAACCCAAAACGCCGCGCGCGAGCGTGACCAATAGGTCACCCGCCCCGTGGCCAGCGTCTGCGCCACTGCATCCGCATTCATCCACGCAAACATCAAGACCTCGCCTGATGCGTGATCTTGCGCGATGCAGGGGATCAGGCCATTTGCATCATAAGTCAGGCTGGCGGGATCAAACATCATGGCTCCTTGCGGCGGGTCTTTTCAGCAGGTCTTTTCGGTGGGTCTTTTCGGCGGCGTGATTTGGGCATATCGTAAGCCAAGCAAAAGGAAAAGTGATGAGCGATGGCGATCTGATAGCCCTTTATTCCGCGCGGATATTGGAACTGACCACACAAATTCCGCATTTGGGGCGGCTGGACGGGGCTATGGGAGCGGGGACGGCTCGCTCGCCCCAGTGCGGATCGACTGTATCGGTCGAGGTTGCGGTGCAAGATGGGCAGATCACGGGCTTTGCGCAAACCGTTAAGGCCTGCGCCTTGGGCCAAGCATCGGCTGCGATTTTTGGCGCGGGGGTGGTTGGGCAAAAGGCGGCAGATTTGCCAGCCCTGCGCGCCAAGGTGGCGGATATGCTGGCGCTGGGCACGGCCCCGCCCCCTGCCCCCTTTGCCGAATTCCAAGTGTTGCGCGCCGCACAGGCGTACAAAAACCGCCACGCCTCGATACTGCTGTGCATCGATGCCACGATAAAGGCCTGCGAAGCCTCATAAAAAAACCGCCGCGCATCCCTTGGGATGGCGGCGGAAGTGGCATTCTTGATCGAACTGGCGCAGACGGGACAGACGGCGCGCGATCAGCAGAACGCAGGCAAAAAGAACAGCAGTGGCTTAGAACGGGCCCGTAAAGCCAAGCCACGCAAACAGCAAAACAAACAGTGAAACAACGCCAACGGCATCTTCGACAAATGCGGCGTGGCGGGTTTGATCATCGATCTTGGTTTTGAATTTCATGATAGCCTCCCTCGTTTGTTGCTATATTGTTCTCATATCATTAACCATTGGTCAAGAACTTTTTAAGAACATTTGCGAACAAAGTGGGATTTTCGTTAGAATTGTCCGCTAACCTATGGAAATCAAACGAATTGCGCGGTCTTGATCCAGCAACCACAGCAAGGTGCGTGCCGCCTGCCCGCGTGCGCTGGTCAGGTCTGGATCCATCGCCAAAAGCGCCCGCGCATCCGATTGCGCCACCGCCATCAGCGCGCCTTGCGTTTCCAAATCGGCCACGCGAAAGCGCGGCAGGCCCGATTGCGCCGTGCCAATCAAATCGCCCGCGCCGCGCATGGCAAGATCTTCTTCGGAAATCTTAAACCCATCCTCGGTTTCGCGAATAACCTTCAGCCGCCGCGCCGCGCCTTCCGACAGGGGCGCTTGATACAGCAAAAGGCAGGTCGAACTTTCGGCCCCGCGCCCAACGCGCCCGCGCAATTGATGAAGCTGCGCAAGGCCAAAGGTTTCGGCGCGCTCGATCACCATAATCGTGGCGTTGGGCACGTTGACCCCCACTTCGATGACGGTTGTGGCCACCAAAACGGACGTTTCCCCTGCCACAAACCGCGCCATTGCGGCATCCTTCTCGCTGGGGGGCATTTGGCCATGCACCAGCCCCACCTTGCCCCCAAACTGCGCGCGCAGGGCGGCAAAGCGCACTTCGGCCGACGCCAGATCAACCACTTCGGATTCCTCGACCAGCGGGCAAACCCAATAGGCCTGCTTGCCGTCCGCAATCGCGCGGGCCAGATGGGCGGTCACCTCGTCCAGCCGATTGGTGGGGATCAGCGCGGTCTTGATCGGCTTTCGCCCTGCGGGCTTTTCATCCAAAACCGACACATCCATATCGCCGTAACTGGCCAGCGCAAGGCTGCGCGGAATGGGGGTGGCTGTCATCACCAAAACATCCGCCGCCTCGCCCTTGGCGCCCAGTTCCATCCGTTGTGCCACGCCAAAGCGGTGCTGCTCGTCCACCACAGCCAAACGAAGATCTTGAAAATGAACGTCTTTTTGAAAAACGGCGTGGGTGCCGACCAATATCTGAATATGGCCGCCCGCTAGGGCTGCCAGCTTTTCGGCGCGATCCGCCCCCTTGTCGCGGCCTGTCAGCACGTCAAGACGCACCCCCGCCGCCGCGGCCAGTGGCATCAAACCTTCGGCGTGTTGGCGCGCCAAAATCTCGGTGGGCGCCATCAGCGCGCCCTGCCCCCCCGCCTCGACCGCGATCAGCAGCGCAAGAAAGGCCACCAGCGTTTTACCCGCCCCGACATCGCCTTGCAGCAAGCGGTTCATCCGCTGCGGGCTGGCCAGATCGGCGGCAATCTCGGCCACCGCGCGGGTCTGCGCCCTTGTCGGCGCATAGGGCAGGCTGGCCAAAACGCGGGCTTGCAGCGCACCCGAGCCCTGTGACGCGCGCCCCTTGCCCCGCCGCATGGTCGCGCGCGCCAGCGCAAGGGTGACCTGATGGGCGAACATCTCGTCATAGGCAAGGCGGGCGCGGGCGGGATAGCTGGCGGCCAGATCGGCGGGGGATCTGGGCGCGTGGGCGGCCAGCAACGCCGCCTGCCAATCGGGCCAGCCTTCGCGGGCCTTTTGCGCAGGGTCAATCCATTCGGGCAAGGCGGGCGTGCGGGCAAGGGCCGAGCCTGCCGCGCGGCCCACCTGCTTTTGCGTGACCCCCGCAGTTAGGGGATAAACGGGTTCAAAGGCGGCCAAACTTGCGGCCTCTTCAAGGCGCAGCACATGGTCGGGATGTGGCATTTGTGCAATGCCATCAAAGACTTCGACTTTGCCCGAGATAAGGCGCTTTTGCCCCGTGGGCAAAAGCCGCAACAAGCCATCGCCGCGCGCGTGGAAATACACAAGTTGAAATTCCAGCGCAGCGTCGCGCACCATCACGCGGTAGGGGCCTTTGCCCTTGGGCGGAAAATGGCTGCCCACAGTGACTTCAACAGTCACAACGGCGGGCGGCACAACATCGCGCACCGAATTTTTCCG
>CAMAWZ010000141.1 GCA_945861995.1 Pseudorhodobacter antarcticus | reverse complement strand
GGCCGCGCTGGGCCATATCATCCAAATTGCCCTTCATGTTATCGCGCAGATAGTCAAAGCCAAGTTCGTTATTGGTGGTGTAGGTGATGTCGGCGCGGTAGGCGGCGCGCTTTTCGCCGTCGCCCTGAAACGGCACCACAACGCCTGTGGTCAGGCCAAGGGCGCCATACACTTTGCCCATCCATTCCGCATCGCGGCGGGCCAGATAATCGTTCACCGTCACGACATGCACGCCGCGCCCTGTCAGCGCGTTCAAATAGGCGGGAAAGGTCGCGACCAGCGTTTTGCCCTCGCCCGTGCGCATTTCGGCGATGTTGCCTTGGTGCAGGAAAATCCCGCCCATCAGTTGCACATCAAAGGCGCGCAGACCCAGCGCGCGGCGGGCCCCCTCGCGGCAATTGGCAAAGGCTTCGGGCAAAATTGCATCAAGGCTTTCCCCGCCTGTCTGCACCCTCGCTTGGAACTCGGCGGTCTTGGCCTTGATCCCCTCGTCGCTGAGGGCGGCATATTCTGCCTCCAAAGCGTTGATCTTGTCCACGAGTGGCCGAACAGATTTGACCAAGCGATCGTTTGGCGTGCCAAACAGTTTGCGCGTCAGCGCCCCGAACCCCAGCATATTTTCCTCGCCAGATCGTTTCTAACAAAATTGTGTGCAGCGTTACTCTTGCCCGCGCCTTTGCCCTTGCCTAGAAGGGCGGCAGACACAGCACATGATCTGCGACTTTCGCGATGTAAGGGCTGGCACGGGTATAGTCAACGCCGCGCAAAGATGCGGGCCTTTGAGGAGAAGTTTAATGGCGAAATCGCATCTATTTTTGGCGGCACTGACATTGGCGGCACTGACACTGGGTGCGGCGCTGCCCACCGCCGCGCAGGCCCAAGATACAACCGCAGCGACCGTGGTGGCCAAGGTGAACGGGGTTGAGATCACTTTGGGCCATATGATCGCCGCCCGCGCGGCGCTGCCAGATCAGTATAAATCCCTGCCCAATGAAACCTTGTTCACGGGCATTTTGGATCAGCTGATCCAGCAAACCGCGCTAGAGCAAACGATTGCCGATAAGATAAAGATGGCCGACCAGTTGCAACTGGACAACGCGCGCCGCGATTTTCTGTCTAACGTCGCACTCACCGAGGTGGTGGTGGACGCCGTGACAGACGAGGCGCTGCAAGCCGCCTATGACGAACGGTTCAAAGATTACGCCCCGCAAAAGGAATTCTCCGCAGCCCATATTTTGGTGGACGCCGAAGAAAAATCCAATGAACTGAAGGCGCAGCTTGACGGCGGCGCAGATTTTGCCGAACTGGCCAAGGCCAATTCGACCGATACAGGTTCGGGCGCGAATGGCGGGGATTTGGGCTGGTTTGGCATTGGCCAAATGGTCAAACCCTTTGAAGATGCAGTTGTGGCAGCGGAAATTGGCAAAGTGGCA
The DNA here is from genome assembly GCA_945861995.1 of Pseudorhodobacter antarcticus. GTDB lineage: Bacteria > Pseudomonadota > Alphaproteobacteria > Rhodobacterales > Rhodobacteraceae > Cypionkella > Cypionkella antarctica_B. The sequence goes on along the minus strand of CAMAWZ010000141.1, from coordinate 4,909 downwards.
GGGCCGATTAAGTCTGATTTCGGCTGGCATCTGATTTTGGTCAAAGAAACCCGCATTGCTGAAAAGCCGACATTGGACGCGATGCGCGAAGAACTGGCGAGCGAGTTGCAAAACCGCGCAATTGATGCCCATATCAAAGCTGTGACAGAAGCGGCAGCGGTCGAACGTATGGCCGAAGGTATTGACCCCGCCCTGCTGTCTGACACAGCATTGCTGGATAAGTAACGCAATATTGAACACCGCTGCGGCGATTTGGGGGGCGATATGGCCAAGAAAGATTGGAAAGCCAAAGCCAAAGCTTTGAGAAAGCAAATCGAGGCACTGATAGGTGGTGCGGCCCCCGCATCCAAATCGGCCAAGCCCGTATCGCCCCTAGCCCCTGCCGCATTCCCAGCCCTGCCCCATATCGCGGGCGTGGAATTTGCCGCGATCGAGGCGGGGATCAAATATCAAAATCGCAAAGATGTGATGCTGGTGCGCCTGTGCGGGGGCACGCAAATGGCGGGGGTGTTTACCCGTTCGACCACGCGGTCAGCCTGCGTGCGCGCCTGCCAAGATAGCCTTGCCGCCAAGGTGCCAGCGGGCGCTGGCGCGGCGATACTGGTCAATTCGGGCAATTCCAACGCCTTTACGGGCGCTGCGGGGGATCGGTCTGTTTCGGCCATCACCACCGCGGTGGCGGATGCCTTGGGCCTGCCTGCAGCGCGCGTATTCACCTCGTCCACAGGCGTTATTGGCGAGCCGCTGCCGCATGAGAAAATCACCGCTATCGTGCCCGCACTGGTGAAAAACCTGCGCGGCGATGCCATTGATATGGCCGCAACGGCGATGATGACCACAGATACCTTCCCCAAGGGCGCTGCAGCCACAGTGCAGGGCGAAGGCGGCGCGGTTAACATTGCAGGCATTGCCAAGGGATCGGGCATGATTGCCCCCGATATGGCCACGATGCTGGTCTATATCTTTACCGATGCCAAAATTTCCGCCGCCAATTTACAAAAAATTCTGTCGCGCAATGTGGAGAGGACGTTTAACTCGATCACGGTAGACAGCGATACATCGACCTCCGACACGCTGCTGCTGGCCGCCACAGGCATGTCCCCTGCTGACGAGTTGAAGGGCGAGGCGCTGAAGGCGTTTGAAACTGCCCTGCACGGGGTGATGGCGAACCTTGCCCATCAAGTGGTGCGTGATGGCGAGGGCGCGCGCAAATTTATCGAAGTGCGCCTGACGGGGGCTGCAACCGATCAGGACGCAAAACTTGCGGCCTTTGCGATTGCCAATTCCCCCTTGGTCAAAACTGCGATTGCGGGCGAAGATCCGAATTGGGGCCGAATCGTGGCCGCCATTGGCACATCTGGCGCGGCAGCTGAACGTGACCGCCTGACGATTAGATTTGGCGATATTTTGGTGGCGCAAAAAGGCTGGCGTAACCCGCGATACCGCGAAGAAGACGGGGCTGCCTATATGAAGCAGTCCGAATTGGTGATTGCAGTTGATCTGGGGATGGGCCGTGCCAAGCGCACAGTTTGGACCTGCGATTTAACCGCGCGCTATATCGAGATTAACGCGGACTATCGGTCTTGAAGCTGCTGCTGGTCACTGCGGTAGCCTTGATCGATGTAGATGGCCGCATTCTGCTGGCGCAGCGGCCCGAAGGCAAGTCTTTGGCCGGCCTGTGGGAATTTCCAGGCGGCAAGGTCGAAGCGGGCGAGACACCAGAGGCTGCCCTTATCCGCGAATTGCGCGAGGAGTTGGGGATAGACACCAAGGAATCCTGCCTTGCCCCGCTGACCTTTGCCAGCCATTCCTACGATAATTTTCATTTGCTGATGCCGCTGTTCGCGTGCCGCCGTTGGCAGGGCATACCGACCCCCCGCGAAGGGCAAACGCTGGCTTGGGTGCGCGCAGCCGATTTGCGCAATTATCCCATGCCGCCCGCCGATATTCCGCTGATCCCAATCCTACGCGATTGGCTATAATTTTATCTCGATTGCACATCAAAAACCGCCCTTTCCCCCCCTTCCAGAAAGCGAGCGTTAGGATTTATCTTGTAACCCTAAGTTGCAAGAGTGGAGATGTAACATGCTAAGAACAATTTCTATTGGAAGCTGCATATCGATCCAAGGGCTGATGGTGGGCCAGCTTGCAGACGGTAAGATCAAAATCGTGGTCGATGACAAAACCTATGTGGGAACCCCTGTCACCGCGATGACGCGCTCGTCGTAACAAGACAGCGGCGCAGTTCGTAAACAAAAAGGCCAGCTGCAAAGCTGGCCTTTTGCATTGCGCCCTTTGGCTGGCGTTAGGCCAGCTTGCGCTGAATTTCTTCGCGCTCAAAGATTTCGATCACATCGCCTTGGCGAATGTCTTCATAGCGTTCAAACGCCATGCCACATTCCTGGCCAGACTGCACTTCTTTGACTTCGTCTTTGTACCGCTTCAGCGTTTTCAGAGTGCCTTCGTGGATCACAACGTTGTCGCGCAGCAAACGTACGCCAGCACTGCGGCGCGCAATGCCTTCTGTGACGATACAGCCCGCCACTTGGCCGATGCCTGTCACCTTGAACACCTCTTTGATCTGCGCATAACCGATAAACGTCTCGCGCACTTCGGCCTTCAGCAGGCCAGAGGCCGCAGCTTTGATGTCATCGACCAGATCATAGATGATCGAATAATACCGAATTTCGACACCTTTTTGATGCGCCGAATTGCGGGCCGAGGCATTGGCGCGCACGTTAAATCCGATGATCGGGCAATTGCTGGCTTCTGCCAGACCCACATCCGTATCGGTGATCGCCCCAACGCCATAGGACAGAACGCGCACGCGCACTTCGTCATTGCCGACCTTTTCAAGGGCTTGCACGATGGCTTCGGCGCTGCCCTGCACGTCGGCCTTTACCAGCACGGGCAGTTCGGCAACCGATTGGTCAGCCTTGGCCTTGGCCATCAGCTGTTCCAGCGTTGTCGCAGCGCCAGCGGCGGCGCGCTTATCCTTGGCGGTTTTCTCGCGGTAATCTGCGATTTCGCGCGCTTGGGCTTCGGTTTCCACCACGTCCAGCGTGTCGCCAGCCGACGGCGTGCCCGACAGGCCCAGCACCTCGACAGGAACCGATGGGCCAGCCTCGTCAATCCGCTCGCCCTTGTCATTGATCAGCGCGCGCACTTTGCCCCACTGCTGGCCGACAACAAAAATGTCGCCCTTACGCAGCGTGCCGTTGCGCACCAGAACGGTGGCAATCGGGCCGCGGCCCACGTCCAGCTTGGCCTCGATCACCGCGCCAGAGGCAGCGCGGTTAGGATTGGCGCGCAGTTCTAGTATTTCGGCCTGCAGCGCAATCGCCTCCAACAGGTTGTCCAGCCCCAGCCCTGTTTTGGCCGACACTTCGACATCTTGCACTTCGCCCGACATCGCTTCGACAACGATTTCGTGCTGAAGCAGATCGGTGCGCACTTTGGTTGGGTCTGCGCCGTGCTTGTCCATCTTGTTGATGGCCACAATCATCGGAACTTTGGCGGCCTTGGCATGAGCAATCGCCTCGACAGTTTGGGGCATCACGGCATCATCTGCTGCAACAACCAAAACCACAATATCCGTCACCTGCGCCCCGCGCGAGCGCATCGAGGTAAACGCCGCGTGACCAGGCGTGTCAAGGAAGGTCAGCTTGGCCCCGCCTTCGGTTTGCACCTGATATGCGCCGATATGCTGGGTAATCCCGCCCGCTTCGCCTGCCACAACATTGGCTTTGCGCAGCGCGTCCAAAAGACTGGTTTTGCCGTGGTCAACGTGGCCCATGATCGTAATGATCGGCGGGCGCACTTGCATATCTTCGGGCGCATCTTTGATGGTCTCGATGGCCTGTTCCACGTCCGAATCCGCCACGCGCACAGTTTTGTGACCAAATTCTTCAATAACCAATTCGGCAGTGTCGGCATCGATGGCTTCGTTCATCGTCACCATCATGCCCATTTTCATCAGGCTTTTCACAACGTCCGCGCCGCGTTCGGCCATGCGGTTTGCCAATTCGGAAACAACAATTGTTTCGGGCAATTGCACATCGCGGAACTGCTTTTCAGGCTTGTCAAAGCCCATCGCCTTTTGGCGCGCTTTTTCCTGTTTACGCTTAATCGCGGCCAGCGAGCGGGTGCGCCCGCCTTCGCCCGAAAGGGCCTCGTTCAACGACAGCTTGCCCGAACGGCGGCCATCATCGCCTTTGGCTTTGGCGTTACGCTCGCGCTCTTCGCGTTCGCGGTCGGTTTTGCGCGGCGCGGCAAGGCCGGGCTTGGCACCCATCGGCGCGCGGGCAATCGGATCGTCGGCGGCAGGGGGCGCGGCGGGGGCGGTGCGCCCACCGCTGGTGCTGCGTTCGGCTGGCTTTTCTGGCGCGGGCGGTTGGCGGCGGGTCGTGCCCAGCACATCAGCCTTGCGGGCGGCGGCGGCGGCAATGGCTGCGGCCTCGGCCTCGGCTTTGGCGCGGGCCTCTTCTTCGGCCTTCGCGCGCAGGGCAACGGCGCGCTCGCGGTCTTCGCGGTCTTTCGTCTCGGCCTCTTCGCGCTTGCGCGCGCGCTCTTCGTCGCGGGCGCGGTCTTCGATGGCGCGGCGGGCGTTGTCTTCGGCTTCGCGCACTTTGGCAACCTTCAGCGCGGCCAAACGGCGTTCCATTTCGGCATCAGAAATGCCTGCGGGGCGCTTGCTAGGGTCGCCCAAATGGCTGTTGGATGCAGGTGCAGCCCCCCCCGCAGCGGGCTTGCCCGCCACGGTTGGCACCACAACGCGCTTGCGTTTGGTTTCGACCACCACGCTTTTGGTTCGGCCATGGCTAAAGCTTTGCTTCACCTGTCCAGAACGCGGAGCGCCACCCAAGCCTAGGGGTTTTTTGCCGTCAGAATCGGTCATGCGTCTTTCGTA
>CAMAWZ010000140.1 GCA_945861995.1 Pseudorhodobacter antarcticus | reverse complement strand
TGATCGTCCGTCGTTCGGCGGCGAGCGCCGTCGTTGATCCCAGACAGAAAGGCATAAATCATGGCGACCAAACCATTTTTCCGCCGCCGCAAAGTTTGCCCCTTCTCGGGTGAAAACGCGCCAGCGATTGACTACAAAGACACGCGCCTGCTTCAGCGTTACGTGTCCGAGCGTGGCAAAATTGTGCCATCGCGCATCACCGCCGTTTCGGCCAAAAAGCAGCGCGAACTGGCGCAGGCGATCAAACGCGCCCGCTTTCTTGCCCTGCTGCCCTATGCTGTGAAGTAAGGAGAGAAAAATGCAAGTTATCCTACTTCAACGCGTGCCCAAGCTGGGCCAAATGGGCGAAGTCGTGAACGTCAAAGACGGCTACGGGCGCAACTATCTGCTGCCCCAAGGCAAGGCGCTGCGCGCCAATGCCGCCAACCTCAAATCTTTTGAAGGTAAAAAGGCGCAGCTCGAAGCTGTTAACCTTGAAACCCGCAAAGAGGCCGAGGCGGTTGCCGCGCAACTGGATGGCCAGACCTATGTCATCATCCGTTCGGCATCCGATGCGGGCGCGCTTTACGGCTCGGTCACCACGCGCGACGCAGCAGATGCTGCCACCGCTGGCGGCGTTACCGTGAATCGCAACCAAGTTGTGCTGGATCGCCCGATCAAGGAACTGGGCCTGCACCCTGTTTCGGTGCAATTGCACCCCGAAGTTTTGGCGAAATTCATGGTTAACGTGGCCCGCTCGCCCGAAGAAGCAGAACTGCAAGCATCGGGCAAGTCGATTGCCGCCATTGCCGCCGAGGCAGAGGCAGAGGCAGAGTTTGAAATTGCAAACCTGTTTGACGAAATGGGCGCCGCGCAAGAGGGTGAAAACCTAACGCGCGACTAAGTTTCGCACAGTTATTGGGCCGCGCGGGGGCAACCCTGCGCGGCCCTTTTTATTTGCAATTGGCTCGACTCCATTCGCGACATATCGTGCCGCGATAGGCACAGTGCGCATGAAGACAGTCGGCTAGGCTTGGGCAATGACACAAAACGGGCGCGCTATATTTTACTTGGTCTTAGGCATCGCAGTTTTTTCGGTGCAGGATCTGATTCTAAAGCTGCTGTCAGGCGATTATCCGCTGCATCAGGCCATGGTGGCGCGCAGTATAACGGCTGTGCCCTTTATGCTGGTACTTGTGTACTATTTTGCTGGCACACTTCGCACGCTGATTTCGCCCGCTTGGCCGCTGATGCTGCTGCGCGGGTTTTTGAATTTTCTGGCCTATACAGCCTATTATATGGGGCTGGCGGCGCTTCCGAGGGCCACAACCGTTGCGCTGTTCTTTACCGCTCCGCTGTTCATCACTATTTTATCCGTGCTGATTTTGCGGGAAACCGTTGCCCTACCTCGGTGGCTGGGGGTGTTCGTTGGCTTTGTCGGCGTGGTGTTGATGATGCAGCCCGAGGCAGGCAGTTTTAATGCCGTGGCTTTGCTGCCGATTTTCTGCGGATTGTCCTATGCGGGGCTGATGATTATGGCGCGGGTTATGGGCAACAGGGCCAGCGGCGCGGCGATGGCCTTTTGGGGCAATATCGCGTTTTTGATCTGCGCGCTGGCCCTGTCCTTAATGTTCGGCTGGAACGACAGCGCTCCTAACGCCAGCCCAAGCCTTGCTTTTTTGCTCCGCGGTTGGGTTTGGCCAACAGGCTATGATCTGTTCTTGATGTGCGCCTGCGGGGCGATTGCCGCCTTTGGACTGACGCTCTTAACGCTGGCCTATACTGTTGGCCAATCGTCCATCGTTACCCCATTTGAATTTACGTTTGCCTTTTGGGGCTTGCTTTGGGGTTGGCTGGTGTGGCGCGAATTGCCCAATGCTTTGGGCTGGGTCGGTATTGCTTTGATTGTTGGCGCAGGCATCTATGTGCTGCGCACAAAAGAAAAAGCCGCACCCTAAGTGGGCACGGCTTTCTGTGTGGAAAAATAGCTAGTCTTACATCTCGTCCAAAGCTTCGACCAGCTTTTGCAGGTCTTCCTTCGACACTTCCTTATCTGTCACATTTGCGCCCGCAACGATGTGATCGACAACCTTATCTTCAAACAGAGGCGCGCGCAGTTGTTGCTGCATTTGCGGGTTTTTCTGAATAAATTCAAAATACTGCCGCTCTTGCCCTGGATACTGACGCGCCTGCGCCAGTACAGCTTGGGTCATTTCGGCGTCCGAAACGGTCACTTCTGCCTTGCGGCCCACTTCGGCCAAAACCAGCCCCAAACGCACGCGGCGTTCGGCCAATTTTTTATGATCGTCGGTGGCTTCCACATCGTCGTGGTCATGCCCTTGCACATGCGCGTTCTCTTCATGCCACAACTGATGGGCAATTTGCGCGGCCTCTGCATCGACCAAGGCTGCGGGCAGATCAAATTTGACCATTCCGTCCAACTGATCAAGCAGCGCACGCTTCAGTACTGCGCGGGCCGCGCCTTTGTATTCTGCCTCCAGCGAAGTGGCAATTTGCCCCTTCAGCGCAGCCAAATCTTCGGCGCCGTATTTTTTGGCCAACTCATCGTCAATCACAGCGGCCTGAGCTTCCTTTACCGCTTTGACTTTGCAAGCAAAAACAGCAGCTTTACCCGCCAGATTTGCCGCACCATAGCTTTCTGGGAAGGTCACATTCACCGTCACATCATCATCCGCACGTGCGCCAACCAGTTGGTCTTCAAAGCCTGGGATGAACGAATTGCTGCCCAGCACCAGCGGGTAATCCGTGCCAGCGCCGCCTTCAAATTCCACGCCGTCAACCGAGCCTGTGAAATCAATCACCACTTGGTCGCCATTGGCCGCTTTGGCGTTCTTTTTCTTGTCAGCGAAATTCTGCGACGATTTCGCCAGATTTTCCAAGGCTTCGGTCACAGCTGCCTCATCCGCCTTGACCGACAGACGATCCAAATTGATTTTGCCAGCGTCGAGTTCTGGAATAGGCGGCAGGCATTCGTAGGTCATATGTACGACCACATCCTGACCTTCTTTCCACGTCTCGCCGTTTTGCATTTTGACATCGGGTTGCAGCGCAGGGCGGTCGCCCGACGCCTCGAAGTGATTTTTCATCGCACCGTCAATTGCGTCTTGCATTGCATCGCCCAAAAGGCGCGGGCCGAACTGCTTTTTCAAGATTGCCATCGGCACCTTGCCTTTGCGAAAGCCCTTAATCTCGACATCGGGCTGCGCTTCCAGCAGCTTTTCCTGAACTTTGGCGTCCAATTCGGCTGCCGTCACCGTAATGGTGTAGCCGCGCTTAAGGCCGTCTTTCAGGGTTTCGGTGACCTGCATCCTCGTGTCCTTTTCCATATCTGGTGCGGGTGGAGGGACTTGAACCCCCACGCCTTGCGGCGCCAGAACCTAAATCTGGTGCGTCTGCCAATTTCGCCACACCCGCATAACAAACAAAACACAGCCCCGCCCAAACTCGGCGAGCCGTGCCTCGAATTCGGGATCTTCTAGCAAAGCAATCGGGGGGATGCGAGAGGAAAAACGCAAGGATTTCGCGGCAAACTGGCAAAAAATCACATAGATGCCCTGAACACACAGCCGATGAGTTCTCATTTTGCATAAAATTTAGCCGCCGCGCTGTAAAAATAGGCGTAACCCCTTGGTGTGGCGTCAAATAGAGCGCGCATTGTCCGAAGTGAAATTGTCTTTTCGGATGCCAGTCTTCAAGAAGACAGGGCAACGAAGGGATCCTGCGATGAAAAAGATTGAAGCGATCATCAAGCCGTTCAAATTGGACGAGGTGAAAGAGGCGCTGCAAGAGGCGGGCGTTCAGGGCCTTTCGGTCACTGAAGTCAAGGGTTTTGGCCGTCAAAAGGGCCATACCGAACTGTATCGCGGGGCCGAATATGTCGTGGATTTTCTGCCTAAAGTGAAGATCGAAGTTGTCCTGACCGATGACATGGTCGACGCTGCTATCGCTGCCATTATCAGCGCCGCGCGCACTGACAAAATTGGCGATGGCAAGATTTTCGTCTATCCCGTCGAACAAGCGATCCGCATCCGCACTGGCGAAACTGGTGATGATGCTGTCTAACCACCCGAAAGCGCACATCAGCTTAGCCGCTGGTATAAAAGGCTTTCTAACCGAAACACCAACCCGAAAGGCAGCATGATGAGCGCGATTTCAAAAGCTCTGAAACTGATTAAGGACGAAGAAGTCGAATATGTCGATATTCGCTTCACCGATCCCAAAGGCAAACTTCAGCACGTGACCTTGGTCGCAGACCTTGTAGATGAAGACTTTTTCGAAGAAGGCTTCATGTTTGACGGATCTTCAATTGCCGGCTGGAAATCTATTGACCAGTCCGACATGAAACTGATCCCCGATGCAGGATCGGTCTACCTTGACCCCTTCTATGCCGAAAAAACGCTGTGCGTGCATTGCAACGTGGTCGAGCCTGACACAGGCGAGGCATATGATCGTTGCCCCCGCCAAACCGCGATCAAGGCCGAAGCGTTCCTGAAATCTTCGGGCGTTGGCGACACGGCCTACTTCGGCCCCGAGGCTGAATTTTTCATCTTCGACGATGTGCGCTTTGCCGTAACCCCGCGCAAAGTGTCCTATGAAATCGACGCTGCGGCCGCTGCATGGAACACCGACACGGTGCAAGAAGGTGGCAATTACGGCCATATCGCGGGCCACAAGGGCGGCTATTTCCCTGTGAACCCCGTGGACGAAGCGCAAGATTTGCGCGGCGAAATGCTGTCGACTATGAAGCGCATGGGTATGCGCGTGGACAAGCACCACCACGAAGTGGCCACCTGCCAGCACGAACTGGGCATGATTTTTGGCGGTCTGGTCGAACAGGCCGACAATATGCAGAAATACAAATACGTGATCCACAACGTGGCCCACGCCTATGGCAAGACCGTCACCTTCATGCCAAAGCCAATGAAGGGCGATAACGGGTCGGGTATGCATGTCAATATGTCGATCTGGAAAGGCGGTAAGCCCTTGTTCGCAGGCGATAAATATGCAGACCTGTCTCAGGACGCGCTGTATTTCATCGGCGGCATTCTGAAACACGCCAAGGCGTTGAACGCGCTGACCAACCCGGGCACCAACAGCTATAAGCGCCTGATCCCTGGGTTCGAGGCACCTGTGCTGCGCGCCTATTCGGCCCGCAACCGCTCGGGCTGCGTGCGTATTCCATGGACAGAATCGCCAAAAGCCAAGCGCGTCGAGGCCCGTTTCCCCGACCCATCGGCCAACCCCTATCTGGCCTTTGCCGCCCTGCTGATGGCAGGTCTGGACGGGATCAAGAACAAAATCGATCCCGGCCCAGCTTCGGACAAAGATCTGTATGATCTGCCGCCCGAAGAATTGGCTGCAATCCCAACGGTTTGCGGTTCGTTGCGCGAAGCGTTGGAAGAGCTGGAAAAAGACATGGACTTTTTGCTGTCGGGCGACGTGTTCACCCGCGACCAGCTGCAATCGTACATGGCGCTGAAGTGGGAAGAGGTTTACGCCTATGAACACACGCCGCACCCGATCGAATATCAGTTGTACTACAGCTGCTAAGGCGCATTGAAACGATATAAACACCAAAAGGGCGCCGCAATGCGCCCTTTTTTGCGGCCAGTTCTTGCGGCCAGCGCCCTGCCCGCTTAGCTTGCCCCAAACGGAGAATCCCATGCCCTTTGGTCTGACATATGCTGAATTTGTGATCGGCATCGGCCTTTCGATGCTGTACGGCCCAGCCGATCTTGCGCCGCAAACCCAACAAAACGCGTTCAGCATCGGTATCGCCGTGCAGCCGTGGGGCGAGGCTTGGGACGAAAATTTTCTGACCTACACTGATCGCCGTGACGGCATTGTTTGGGGCAAATTCACCCCAATTTATACTGTTGGTGTGTCAGACCAAGGCACGGCATTTGTGTCGGCGGGCCTTGGGCGGCCCTTGGACATATTGGGCATAAAAGTGCTGCCCTTTACGGGGCCAGCACTGTATTTTGACAATAGAAACAATGACATAGTGCAATTTCGCACCGGGTTCGACATCACCCAAAACCTAGGCGACAACCTGTCGCTATCAGGCGGGTATTATCATATTTCCAATGCCCAAGCCAACGCGCCCTCGGCCGATATTGATGTGGCGCATCTGGGGTTAACCTTGCGGTTTTAGGACGTTTGTCAAAAATGCGGTCAACGGCCCTACCACCCCTGATGCGTTGAATTCAGACGTGCCATGCCCCGCGCCTGCGACCAAGGCAAAGTCGATTTGCGTGCTTGGATCACTTGCGCGCCACGCCTCTACCAAGCGCTGCGTTTGGCTATGTGCAATGAAATTATCTGCGTCGCCATGGCGCGCAAACAG
>CAMAWZ010000139.1 GCA_945861995.1 Pseudorhodobacter antarcticus | reverse complement strand
AGCCACAGGGATTACCCACGGCGGCATGACCAAAATGCGAAACAGCGCCTTTCCTGGAATGGCGGCGTTCAGCAGGGATGCGCCAATGAGCCCCATGACCAATTTCAGGCTGACAGACAGGAACATCCAATAAAATGTGCGGCCCACGGTGTCATAGAATTTTGGGCTAGACAGAAGTTCGGCATAATTGGCAAGGCCGATATACTCTTCGCCGCCCAGCGTTGCGTTGGTGAAGGACAACCGGATTGTCTCGGCCAAGGGCCATGCCACGATCACGCCAATGAACAACAGCGCGGGCGAGATCAGCAGCCATGCAAAGGCAGCTTCTGACAGGCCTGACCTTGCCATGATCGGCGCAGAGTGCCCCGTGTTTGCCATTCTGTACATCCCCCAAGCCTGCGCGAATCGCAGCGATGAGCTAAAGATACCAAAATCAATTCCTAATGCTACCAATATAATACCAAAGTTGAAAAAAATTTGTAACAGCATAGATTTCCCTTGTTTTGGGCCGAAAAATCATTCCAATAGACGAAAGACGCAGATATTGGTAATGCAATAATAATACCAATTTGGGGGCGGTAATGCAGGATCATTTGGCGATATTTCGGCCCACGGCGTGGCTGCGCGCGGGGCAGGGGCCGCGCTATGAACAGCTTTATCGGCATTTGCTTGCGGCAATCACATCGGGCGAAATGGCGGCGCAATCGCAACTGCCGCCCGAGCGAGAGCTTGCTGAAATTGCCGAAGTCAGCCGCGTAACTGTCCGCAAAGCCGTGGCACAGTTGGTCGAAGACAGTCTGCTGGAACAGCGGCGCGGCGCGGGCACGTTTGTGCGCGCGCCGCGCCTGAAAATGGAACATTCCCTATCGGCGCTGATGTCTTTTACCGAATATATGCGCCAGCGCGGCAAAACCTCCAGCAGCCGCATTTTGCAGCGCGGCATTGCGCCGCCAAGCCCTGACGAGCAAATTGCGCTGGGTCTGTCTGGCAGTGAAGCCCTATCTCGGGTCGAGCGGCTGCGCTTTGCCGATGATGTGCCGATGGCGCTAGAGCGATCTTCGCTGCTGCGCGATATTCTGCCCGATCCAGACATGGTCGACGTTTCGCTTTACGATGTTCTGCGCGCGCGCAACGTGGCCCCCACGCGCGCGGTGCAGCGGATCACGGCCGTAAATTTGGGCGGAGACGATGCGCGGCTGTTGAACCTTGTAGATGGGGCGGCGGTGCTGCGCATTGATCGTACCGCCTATTTGCCCAGCGGGCGACCCATTGAGTTTACGCGCGGTCTGTATCGGTCTGATATCTATGATTTCATTGCAGAATTACGATTGGATGCATCATGAACCTAGGCTTTTCCGCCCGCATCGATGGTGCGCAAATCATCTGTGATATTGGCAGTGACACGGCGCTTGCCGCCCCTGTTTTGTGTTTTTCCCTGCTTGCCGCGCCGCGTGTTATAGACGGGGGCGTGCTGCAGCGCCGCCTTGCGGGCTATGGCGAGGTGGTCTTGCCCGACATTGCGGCAGGGCAAATCCATCGCCTTGTGCTGGCCTATGATCACCCAGATTACAGCCCGAAAAATCGCGCTTGGCTGCCGCTTGGCGCCTATTTGCGGGTGGGCAAAACGGCGCACCCTTTGCCTGCGGGGTTTGATTTGGGTGTGCATCTGGCTTCGATGCCTGCCGCCGCGCCTTTGCCTGCGCAAACCCTGCCGCTGATCCCGCCGCCGCAAAACTGGCAAGGATCGGGCGGCGCATTGGCTTTTGCCGCCCTGCGCCCCGACCCTGCCTTTGTCGGGGCCGATGCCTTGGCGCGGCGCATGGGCCTTGCGCCGCTAACCGCCCCTGACGGGTACGACGCGCGCCCCGTGATCGACCCTGCCTTGCCCGCCGAAGGCTATGTTCTCACAATCATGCCTGCGGGCCTGACCATCACTGCAGGGGGGGCGGCGGGCGCGCATTACGCGGCGATCACGCTGCTGACCCTGCGCGAGGCAACGCGCGGCCAGCTTCCTTGCGGCACCATCACTGATGCCCCGCGCTTTGGCTGGCGCGGTCAGCATTTAGATTGCGCACGGCATTTCTTTTCGGTCGATTTCATTCTGCGCCTTTTGGATGTGATGGCTCTGCTGAAACTGAACCGCTTTCATTGGCATTTCGCCGATGACGAGGCGTTTCGCTTGGAACTGCACTCCTATCCCGATCTTGCCAGCAAAACCGCGCTGCGCGGCGAGGGTCATTTGATGCCGGGCGTTTTTGGAGGGGGCATATCTGCGGGGGGCAGTTACAGCCGCGCCGATGTGGCGCGTGTGTTGGCGCACGCGGCGGCCTTGCATATTCAGGTTCTGCCCGAAATTGAAATTCCCGCCCATTCCCATGCGCTGATCAAGGCGATTCCTGGTTTGCGGGATCCAGGCGATAATGGCGAAGAGATGTCCGTGCAGGGCTATCTCGACAATATCGTCAACCCCGCCATGCCGTCCACATGGGATGTTCTGCCCGCCATCATGGACGAGGTATCCAGCCTGTTTCCTATGCCAATTTTGCACCTTGGTTGTGACGAAGCACCCCATGGCGCGTGGGAGGGCAGCCCTGCAGTGCACGCGTTGATGGCGCGCGAAGGGCTGGATACTTGGGCCGATGTGCAAGGGTGGATGATGGAGATACTGGCCGCGCGTTTGGCCGCGCGCGGCATTCGCGCCGCCGCATGGGAAGAAGCGGCCAAGGGCAAGAATGGCGGTATCGGCCATGGTGCGCTGCTGTTCAGTTGGACAGGGCAGGGCCCAGGCGTGGCGGCTGCCCGCGCGGGATATGACGTGGTGATGTGCCCCGCGCCGCACACGTATTTTGATTTGGCCCATAGCGCGGATGCGGATGACTGGGGCGCACGGTGGGCGGGGGTTTTACCCTTGGACAATACCCTAAGCTGGGATCCTGCTCCTGACGGCAGCCCAGATATTGCCCCGCGCGTTTTGGGCGTGCAGGGCTGTTTTTGGGGCGAGTTTACCACCGCAGACACCCAAGCCGAGGCGATGATCGCCCCGCGCATTTTTGGGCTGGCCTGCAAAGCGTGGGAGCGACAGGGCGTCACCACCCCCGCCCAACTGCGCGCTGTGATCCCGTATTATGCGCCCCTCTTTGCCGCGATGAACTGGGCGCTTGGGCCGCTTTAGCCCGCGCCCGATTCAAGGTTCGCCTTTTGCCAAGGACAGCGATTTGACAATGGCAAAGCAGGTTTGGCCCATGTCCAGCCCCATAGACGTGCATGACCGCTGGGTGATGCGGGCGCAGATCGTGGCATCCCCCGCGCGCAAACTCACCATTACCGCGCCGTCACTTTGCGCCTCAATCCTGCAAATTTCGCCGCTCAGAATGTTCAAGGCCGACAGGCCGCTGGGCTGGCTGCGCGCCAGTGTAATATCGCCCGCATGGATGCGCAGCATATGCGATGTGCCGATGGCCGCGTTCATGTGTGGCACAAAGACATGACCCGCCGCGCAGACCAGTTCAGATAGACCATCGGCATGATGCCCGACAATGCGCGCGGGCAGCAATGCGCTGGCATTTGCGCCCATAACATCGCTGCGGCCAAAGATGTCGGCGGCGCTGCCCACGGCAATAACACGCCCGCCGCCCATGGCCACAACAGTGGTGGCCAATTGTGCCACCTCGGTGACCGAATGGCTGACATAGATCATCGGAACCAAGGCCGCATCGCGCAGGGCGATGAAATAGGGCAGTATTTCGGCGCGGCGGGCTTCGTCCAGCGCGGCGAGTGGCTCGTCTGCAAGGATCATATCGGGGGCAGATAGCAGCGCGCGCCCTATGGCCACGCGCGCCGCCTCACCCCCTGACAGGGCGGCAGGGCGGCGGTGCAGCAAATGGCCAATGCCCAAAAGATCGGTGACATCTTGCAGGCTTGGGCCCTGCCTGCGCCTGCCCGCAAACCAGCGCCCATAGGTTAGGTTTTGCTGCACGATTAGGTGAGGAAACAGGCGCGCGTCTTGGAAGATCACGCCAAGGCGGCGGCGGTGGGGGTGCAGGTTCACCCGCGCCGCGCTATCAAACAAAGGGCGAGTGGCGCAGATGATCTGGCCTTGATCAGGGCGGATCAGCCCCGCTATGGCATTGATAACCGATGATTTCCCGCAGCCCGACGGGCCGAACAGAACGGTCACGCCAGCGGGCGCAGCAAATTGAACATCCAGCAAAAATGCGCCCAACTGCGCCTTGATGTCCACTTGCAGGGTCATGTGCCGCGCACCCATGCCGCCGCGCGCCGTGCCACCCATTCGGATGCTATCAGCGCGGTCATCGCAATTACAACGGACAAAACTACCAGCCGCAGCGCGCCTTGCCCGCCATCAGGCGATTGCAAAAAGACATAGATCGCCGAAGGGATGGTTTGCGTCTGCCCAGGGATTGCGCCGACAAAAGTGATGGTTGCGCCAAATTCGCCCAAGGCTTTGGCAAAGCCAAGGATCGCGCCTGCGATGATGCCGGGCAGGGCAAGGGGCAAGGTGATGGTGGCAAACACCCAAATTGGCGCTGCGCCCAAGGTTGCGGCGCTGTTTTCAATCCGCGTATCAATCGCCTCGATTGACAGGCGGATGGCGCGCACTGTCAGCGGAAAGGCCATGACAGCGGCAGCAAGGCCTGCGCCTGTCCAATGAAAAGACAGCACAATGCCAAAGGCATCCTCCAGCCAACCGCCCAAAACCCCGCGCCGCCCAAAGACGCGCAGCAAGATATAACCCGTGACAACAGGCGGCAGGATCAGCGGCAAATGCACAATCCCGTTCAGCAGGGATTTGCCCCAGAAAGACCACCGCGCCAGCGCATATGCCGCCAGCAGCGCCAAGGGCAGGCTGGCAACTGTCGCCCATGCGGCCACCTGCAGTGACAGGCGCACCGCTTCCCATTCATCTGGGCCAAGCCAGCCTGCCGCATCTATCATTTCAAAACCACAAACCCCGCGTCTTGCCAAATTTCGCCCGCCTGATCTGATGCCACAAAGGCCAAGAAATCTGCCGCCGCCGCGCTGGCGCTGACCGAAGTGATGGCGGCAGGGTAGGTTATGGGCTTATGGCTGGTTGCAGGGAAGGTGCCGATTATGGAAACATTGGCCACACCTTTGGCATCGGTTTTATAAACAATGCCCAATGGGGCCTCGCCAGCGGAGACAAAATTCAGCGCGCCCACAACGTTTTCGGCCTGCGCCACTTGGGATGCGATACTGTCCCACAGGTTCAGCGATGTCAGTGCCTCTTTGCCATATTGCCCCGCAGGCACGCTATCGACCAGCGCCATTGCCAGTTTGCCGCCCCCAAGCAGCGCCGCCAAATCAAGGCTTGCATCCAGCGTTACAGGGGCCGCGCCCGCGCCGTGGGCGATCAATACCAAACTATTGCCCAAAATATCGCGGCGTGTGCCCGTGCGAATGTCGCCGCTTTCAGCCAGACTATCCATCCAATCGACCGAGGCCGCGATAAACACATCCGCAGGCGCGCCTTGGGCGATTTGGGTGGCCAATGCCGAAGTGCCCGCAAAGGAATAGGCCACCGCATTGCCCGTCTGCGCAGCCCAAACATCGCCCACGGCGGTTAGCGCCGACTTTAAGCTGGCGGCGGCAAAAACGGTGACGGTTTCGGCCTTAGCCTGCACTGGCGTCAGGCAAAGAGCGGCGGCGAAAATCCAGCGGGCAATGGGCATGAATGGGGGATTTCGGTTAAGGGTTGCGCAAAGGCATATGTTTCAAGAAATATATCGCGCAACGCCCAAAATCCTGCAAGCGATATTTTCGGAGCTATATATCGGATAGTTTTGCAGACAGTTCTTGCAGCGCCGCGCCGCCCGCGTCCAAGGCGGCGTCCTGCACTAAATGATACAGCGCCAAAACCCTTTCCCCCTCGGATGTTAAGGTCGCGCCGCCGCCTTTGGCCCCACCGCGCGCCATTGCCACCAAGGGGGATGCAAACATCGCATTCATCGCCTGCACCAAATCCCAAGCGCGCTTGTAACTCATCCCCATGTCGCGGCCAGCGGCGGCGATAGAACCCGTGCGCGCAATCCCCGCCAGCAAATCCGCTTTGCCTGGGCCAAAAAACCGCGCTTCGTCAAACACGATGCGGATGCGCAGGCGGGGGGGTGCGGCGGGGGGCATCGCGCAAAAAGCGGCGCTTAGGCGCTTACATCAACAACAACGCGCCCCTTTACCTCGCCCTTCAGAATGGCCGCGCCAAGGGCGGGCACATCGGCAAGGGTTGCGGGCAAGATCATCGCGTCTAATTTATCCATCGGCAGGCTGGCCGCGATGCGCGCCCATGCCTTTTGCCGTGCGGCAAAGGGTTTTAGCACGCTATCAATTCCCAAAAGGTTGATGCCG
>CAMAWZ010000138.1 GCA_945861995.1 Pseudorhodobacter antarcticus | reverse complement strand
CGCCCGCAGTTGACGTCGATCACCTCGATCCTGACGCGGATCACGGGTAACGCGCTGATTGTGGGTGTCATGCTGGCCGTGTGGTGGCTGGCCGCCGCCGCCATTTCGGATGATGCCTTTGCGCTGGCCAATGCTGTGGCAACAAGTTGGTTTGGCGATTTGGTGTTTTTGGGCAGCGCTTGGGCCGTTTGGTATCATTACCTTGCGGGCTTGCGGCATTTGTATTTCGACGCGGGCCACGGGCTGGATATTCCAACGGCAGAAAAACTGGGATGGGGCATGATTGTTGGGTCGCTCGTGCTAACTGTACTGACTGTGATCATCGTTTAAGGGGGCGGATATGCGCTATTTGACACCACGCAGAAGAGCTGCTGGCAAAGGATCTGCCCATACTGGCACACATCATCATTGGTCGATGACGATGTCATCGGTTGCCTTGGCCTTTATGGTGCCGACATGGATGTATCTGTTTGGCAGCGCCATTGGCCAAAGCCGCGCGGATGTGGTCGCGGCCTTTTCCCACCCGTTCACCGCCATTCTGACGGCGCTGATCTTGGTCATCGGTATGCGACACTTCGCCATGGGTGCGACGATGATGATTGAGGATTATTCGCGCGGCACGGCCCGCAAAGCTTTGGTAATGTTTGTGACATCGCTTGCCACTGTGATTGCTGCGACGGGGCTGTATGCCCTGATCCGTATTGCCCTTTAATAGACCTGCAAGGTATTGAATATGAACGCCTATCCCTATGAAGTGCATGATTATGACGTGGTTGTTGTGGGCGCGGGCGGTGCAGGATTGCGCGCCACGCTCGGCATGGCCGAACAGGGCCTGCGCACGGCCTGCGTGACCAAGGTTTTTCCAACCCGCAGCCATACTGTTGCCGCCCAAGGCGGTATTGCGGCCAGCCTTGGCAATATGGGGCCTGATAGCTGGCAGTGGCATATGTATGACACTGTCAAGGGCAGCGATTGGCTGGGCGACACAGATGCGATGGAATACCTTGCGCGCGAAGCGCCCAAAGCGGTGTACGAGCTAGAACATTACGGCGTGCCTTTCAGCCGCACTGAAGAGGGCAAGATTTATCAGCGCCCCTTTGGCGGCCATACAACCGAATTTGGTGAAGGCCCCCCCGTGCAGCGCACCTGCGCCGCGGCCGACCGCACAGGCCACGCCATTTTGCACACGCTGTACGGCCAGTCGCTAAAGAATAACGCTGAATTTTACATCGAATATTTCGCGCTGGATCTGATCATCACTGATGGCCGCTGCACGGGCGTTGTGGCGTGGAAATTGGATGACGGCACGATCCATGTGTTCAAGGCCAAAATGGTTGTTCTGGCCACGGGCGGCTATGGGCGCGCGTACTTTAGCGCGACCTCCGCGCATACCTGCACAGGCGATGGCGGCGGCATGGTGGCCCGCGCGGGTCTGCCCTTGCAAGATATGGAATTTGTCCAGTTTCACCCGACGGGCATTTACGGCTCGGGCTGCCTGATCACCGAAGGCGCGCGCGGCGAGGGGGGGTATCTGACCAATTCGGAAGGCGAGCGGTTTATGGAACGCTACGCCCCCCATTACAAAGACCTTGCCCCCCGCGATTATGTGTCGCGCTGCATGACGATTGAAATTCGCGAAGGGCGCGGTGTGGGGCCTAACAAAGATCATATCAGCCTGCATCTAAACCACTTGCCCCGCGAGGCGCTGGATCTGCGCTTGCCAGGCATCACGGAATCGGCGCGCATTTTTGCAGGCGTTGATCTGCACAAAGAACCGATCCCAGTGCTGCCGACTGTGCACTACAACATGGGCGGTATCCCAACCAATTATTGGGGCGAAGTGCTAAGCCCAACAGCCCAAAACCCTGATGCCGTGTTCCCGGGCCTGATGGCTGTGGGCGAGGCGGGCTGCGCTTCGGTGCATGGTGCAAACCGTTTGGGGTCAAACAGCCTGATCGATTTGGTTGTGTTTGGCCGCGCCGCTGCCATCCGCGCGGGGGAAATTGTGAACCCAAAGGAACGCAGCGCCGATCTGAACCGCGCCGAGGTGGATAAGGCGTTGGCCCGCTTTGATGCCACCCGCCACGCATCCGGAGCCACCCCTACCGCCGATCTGCGTCTGGATATGCAAAAAACCATGCAGGCCGATGCTGCGGTGTTCCGCACCGAAAAAACGCTTGCCGCAGGCGTGGAAAAGATGGGCGCGCTTGCGGGCAAGATGGCCGATATCAAGGTCACTGACCGCAGCATGGTCTGGAACAGCGATCTTATGGAAACGCTGGAACTGCAAAACCTGATGCCCAACGCGCTGGCCACCATTGTAGGCGCCCATGCCCGCACCGAAAGCCGCGGCGCGCACGCCCACGAAGATTACCCCACCCGAAACGATGATCAGTGGCGCAAGCACACGCTGGCCTATGTCGATGGGGCACAGGTAAAACTGGATTATCGCGCCGTGCATACCGCCCCGCTCACGGCAGAAAAGGATGGCGGCATTTCGTTGAAGAAAATCGCCCCGGCCGAGCGGAAGTTCTAATGCGCAAACTGGCAAGCCTCGCCGCCCTGACACTGGCCCTTGCAGCCTGCAACCCGATGGAACTGGCCAATGCGGCCACCCAACGGGCGGCAGAGCAGGTTATTGTTTCGGTGCTGTCGCAAGAGTTGCCCGCGCCTGTGGCGCAAGCTGCGGCGCGCTGCGTTGTGGCCGAAGCCAGCCCCGAAGAACTGCGCGCCATCGCCGCCGATATTGGCGTGATGGCAGGCACGCAAACGGTTGAAAACATCCGCAATCTGGCGCTGCGCCCGCAGGCGGTGCAGTGTTTTGCGGCGTCCTCGGTTCCTGCCCTCGCGGGGGGAATTTAACATGCGCGCGTTATTGCTCCTTGCCCCTATTGCCCTTTTGTCTTGTGGCCCCGTATCCGTGGTACAGGCCGAACGTGAATGCGTCGAACGCGCGCGCCTTGCCGAAAAACCAAAAGCCGAGGTATTTATCGGCGTGAACAACAAAGGCGATGTGCTGCGCGGCGGCAGCTTTGGCATATCGACCGACTATCTGGCGGGGCGCGACCCGTCGGCCGTTTATATCGAATGTGTCAAATCCCGCTCGGGGCAGTTTCCAACCCGCAGCTATACAGAATTTCCGCGCTAGACCCGCGCCTCCACCCGTGCAGATCAAAGGATAACCGCCATGGTTCAGTTTACTCTTCCGAAAAACAGTAAAATCCGCACGGGCAAAACTTGGCCAAAGCTTTCGGCCAAAAACGTGCGCAAGTTTCAGATTTACCGCTGGACGCCCGATGATGGCGAAAACCCGCGCGTTGATACGTATTTTGTTGATATGGACACCTGCGGGCCGATGGTTCTGGACGCGCTGGTCAAGATCAAGAATGAAATTGATCCAACCCTAACCTTCCGTCGTTCTTGCCGCGAAGGCATCTGCGGATCCTGCGCGATGAACATCGACGGCATCAACACGCTGGCCTGTATCTATGGGCTGGACGAGGTGAGGGGCGATGTCAAAATCTATCCGCTGCCGCATATGCCCGTGATCAAAGACCTGATCCCTGATCTGACGCATTTTTACGCGCAGCACGCATCGATCATGCCGTGGTTAGAGACCAAGACCAACCGTCCCGAAAAGGAATGGCGTCAGTCAATTGATGACCGCGCTAAGCTGGACGGGCTTTACGAATGTGTCATGTGCGCCTGCTGCAGCACATCCTGCCCTAGTTACTGGTGGAATGGCGACAAATACCTAGGCCCCGCAGCCTTGCTGCACGCCTATCGCTGGATCATCGACAGCCGCGATGAGGCAACAGGCGAGCGTTTGGACGATTTGGAAGACCCCTTCAAACTGTACCGCTGCCACACGATCATGAACTGCACCAAGACCTGCCCCAAAGGGTTGAACCCTGCGGCGGCTATCGCCTCGATTAAGGGGATGATGGTGAACCGCGTCGTTTAAGACGCGGTTTTCACAACCCTAACAATACCGCTCAATCGCCATTGTCTGATGGTCGCCGTAGCGATCCCCTTCGGCAAAGCCGACGGGAAGAATACCCTCAACCTCGGCCAAATCCTGCGGGGTCAGGGCAATGTCCTGCACCCAATGGTGCAGATTATCGGCTTTGCGCGTGCCGGGAATGGGGATCAGATGGTCGCCTTGGGCCAGTACCCATGCCAGCGCAACCGCCGACGTATGCCAGCCCCGTGCCGCACACCACGCGCGAAAGGAGTTAATCTTGGCCGTATTGGCCGCGAAATTCGGCTCCATAAACCGCGGATTGGTGCTGCGAAAGCCGTCAGTTGGTTGGGGCAGGGGAGTATCGCCCAGCATCCCCCGCGCAAGGGGCGAAAACGGAACAAACGCCACGCCAAGGCGGGCGCATTCCTGAATCATCCCCAATTCCGCCTGCCGTGTCCACAGCGAATACTCATTCTGCACCGCCATGCAGGGGTGAATGGCATGGGCCGCGCGCAGCGTGTAGGGCGCGATTTCTGACATGCCATAGCCGCCAATTTTGCCCTCATCAATCAGCCGCGCCAAGGTTCCGATCACCTCGTCCAAAGGACGGGTGGCCTCGCGGCGGTGGATGTAGAACAGATCGACATAGTCGCGACCAAGGCGGCGCAGCGATGCCTCCAACTCGGCACGCAAGTGCGCCGCCGAGTTATCAATGCGCCGTTCAGGCTCAAAGACATAGCTGGCCTTGGTCGCCAGCACGATATTCTGGCGGCGCGTGGCCATCCATTTGCCCAGAACGGTTTCGGAAATTCCCATGCCGTAAATGTTCGCGGTGTCGACATGAGTGATCCCTGCGCCGTACATCGCGTCCAAACAGGTCAGGCTTTCGCCCTCGTCCGTGGGGCCGAACAACCCGCCAAGTGACATCGCGCCAAAGCCGATGTGCCCCACCATCGGCCCATTTGCCCCAAGCTGCCGTTGCTTCATGCCGCCCCCTCAAACGCGGCCTTTAGCGCGCATTCCACCATCGCGCCAAAGCTGCGTTCGCGGTCAATGGCGGGCAATGCCTCGCCCGTCAGCAGGTGGTCGGAAATGGTCAGCACGGCCAGCGCGCGGCGGCCGTGGCGGGCGGCGAGGGTGTAAAGCTCTGCCGCCTCCATTTCGACGCACAGGGCGCCGTGGCGCTGCAACTGCTCGCCCAGATCGGGGCGTTCGTCATAGAAGGTGTCGGACGAATAAATCCCGCCCACGTGCACAGGCACGCCAATATCTTGCGCCGCGCGGTGGGCGGCCATCAGCAGGCCAAAATCGGCGCATGGGGCGAAGTTTAACTCGCGGAAGATCGACTGCGACGGACTGCCGCAAGTGCTGGCGGTTTGCGCAAGCACCACATCGCGCACCTTCACATGGCGCTGCATCCCGCCTGCCGACCCGATACGGATCAGCGTTTGCACGCCATAATCGCGGATCAGCTCATTGGCGTAAATCGACAAGGATGGCATCCCCATACCGCTGCCGTGAATGGTCACCGGGTGCCCGTGCCACGTGCCTGTATAACCCAGCATCCCACGCACTTCGTTCACCAAAACGGGGTTTTCAAGGTATGTCTGCGCCGCCCAACGCGCGCGATAAGGATCGCCAGGCAATAAAACCGTGGGGGCAATGTCGCCTGCCTTTGCGCCGATGTGATGGGTCATTCTATCCTCCGTTTGCGCCAAACTACCCCAGCCGCGCCCGCCCCGAAAGACGCAAAATTTTGCACCTAAATCGTTGCAGATCGATAAATTACCCCCTAAGCAAGGCTGACCAAGGCAAGGGGGCGGACATGAGTGCAGAACACATCGAGGCGCGGGTCGACGCAATTATGGCGGGGCTGACGCTGCGGCAGGCAGTTTCCCTGCTGTCTGGCGCAGATTTCTGGTCGATCCAACCCGATCCCGCCCTTGGCCTTGGCGCGCTGCGCGTGACCGATGGGCCGAACGGCGCGCGCGGTGGCGGCAGCCTGATTGGCGGCGTGCAAACCGCAGCTTTTCCCGTGGGCATTGCGCTGGGGGCCACATGGAACCCGGCCCTTGCGCGCGAGATTGGCGCGGCGCTGGCGGCGCAGGTAAAGTCCAAAAACGCCCATGTTCTGCTGGCCCCAACCGTAAACATTCAGCGCAGCGTGACCAATGGGCGCAATTTTGAATGTTATTCCGAAGACCCTGTGCTGACGGCTGAATTGGCGGTGGCCTATATTCAGGGCCTTCAGGCGGAAGGAATTTCGGCCACGATCAAGCATTTCGCAGGCAATGAAAGCGAGATTGAGCGTACCACGATTTCGTCCAATATTGACGAGCGGTCGTTGCGCGAAGTTTATCTGATCCCCTTTGAGGCGGCGGTTAAGCGCGGCAAAACTTGGGGGATCATGTCGTCCTACAACAAGGTCAA
>CAMAWZ010000137.1 GCA_945861995.1 Pseudorhodobacter antarcticus | reverse complement strand
AAACCACAGTATAACCTTAAGATAAGTACAAATATAGTCGAAATGTTCGAAATGTGCCCAAAATGGTTAGGAAAGAAAACTATCTTCTCTCGTATACGAACTAAAGAACGTAAGCTGCAGATTTAAATTAAAGATAATGGCAATTATTTATTCCAACTACGCTTTCGACTTGCGGTCGTTTGATTTATCTATTTTGGTTGATAATTACTATAGTGACACCTTCAATGACGATATAGATTACGTTTATGAAGGTGTTACCTATGCGGACACCTACGAAATTATGACCCTTGACGATTATTACGAGACCTACACTTTCGCTGGCAGTGCGTTTTTTGACAGCGGTACTGATGTAACTGGTACGGCGACCGCGATGATGGGTGCAATTTATGACGGCGATGAATGGTTGGATATTTTCTGGGCGACAAGCATTTCAATCGCACTATCCGATATAACAGATGCTTCCCTCACCTCCTCTACCACCGATGATTATGCTTTGTTTAACGCTGAATTTACGGGTGCGGATAGCTTTTACCTAAGCGGCTATGCAGATTATGTTGACGGGCGCGATGGAAATGACGCGATATATGGTTATGCTGGCGCGGACACGCTTGTCGGCAATACGGGCGCGGACACGCTTACCGGCGGGGCGGGTAAAGACGCCCTATCGGGCGGTGCGGGCAACGACAGGTTCATTTTCGGCTCTGCCTCAGAATCATCAAAAACTGCGGCAACAGCGGATAAGAATTCCGATTTTTCAAGGGGTGCCGACAAAATCAACCTCAGCGGTATTGATGCCTTTACCACCTCTGGCACGAACGATACCTTCGTTTGGAAGGGCACCGCAGCATTCGACAGCACGTCAAAAGGCGAGGTGCGGTATGAAAAGTTCGATAACAGGGGCACATCAAACGATTATACGATGGTCTGGATCGACACGGATGCTGACACCGATGTCGAAATGGCGATACGCTTGACGGGCCTTTATTCGCTTACCTCGTCTGATTTTTTCCTATAACCCTAGCGCGCCGCGCAGGTGCCATAGCGCATAAAGCACAGCGGCGCAGATTACCACCATCAGCGCCGCCCATGATGCCGCGCGCAGCCACCAATCGTGGTGCGTGCGGCGCTGCACCAGCAGCGTTAAATGCGCAATACACAGTTTGGCATCGCGGCCCAGCGCGGCGGTGTCCAACTGCCGCGCCAGTTTCGGCGCGCCCAGCATCGCCTGCGCTTTTGCCAAGCGCAGCGCCGCCGCCCGCACGCGCCTTGGCAACAGCCGCCCACCACGCCGCATCTGCCCAGCCAAATCATCCCCGCGCAGGCCAAGCCCCGCCTTCAGCAGCCGCCCCACATGGGCAATATCGCGCGCCACGCCATCCATACCGCAAAGCTAACCGCGCCTTGCTGGCCGCGCAAGCCTGCGTTAGGTTGCCCCTATGCTTGCCCAAATCCTCCACCCAGCCCGCGACCCCATCACCGCCCCGCCTCTGGTTATTGCGCATGGCCTGTTCGGATCGGCCCGCAATTGGGGCGTTATCGCGCGCCGCTTGGCCGATGCGCGCGATGTGATTGCAGTGGATATGCGCAACCACGGGGCCAGCCCGCACCACCCTGCCCACAGCTACCCCGATTTGGCCGCCGACCTGGCCGAAGTTATCACCCATATCGGCGCGCCTGTTGACCTTTTGGGTCATTCCATGGGCGGCAAAGCGGCGATGCAATTGGCGCTGACGCAGGCCCAATTCGGGGGTGCCCTTTTGCGCCGCCTGATCGTGGCCGATATCGCCCCCGTCGCCTATAGCCACGATCAATCCCGCCATATCGACGCGATGCAAGCGCTTGATCTGGCAATCATATCCTCGCGCGCGCAGGCCGACGCCCTTCTTGCGCCCTTGGTCACCGACCCCGCCCTTCGCGCGTTTTTCCTGCAATCGCTGGATTTGCGCACCAGCCCCGCCACGTGGAGGCTGAACCTAGCCAGCTTGCGCGATCAGATGGATCATATCATCGGCTGGCCGGAAACCACAGGCTACTTTGATGGCCCTACCCTTTTTCTGACAGGGGCCAATTCGCACTACGTCCAGCCAGAACACCGCCCCAAAATCCAATCCCTGTTTCCAAAAGCGCGCTTTGCCAAATTGGCGGGCTCGGGGCATTGGCTGCACGCCGAAAAGCCCCGCGAATTTGAAGAGACAGTCCGCGCATTTCTGAACGCTGATTTATAATCAATCCCGCGCGCGCTTCATCCGCAGTAGCAGCCCATCTTTCTTGATGAAGTGATGATACAGCGCAGCCGCAATATGCAGCCCCACCAGCACAATGATCACAGGTTTCACGGTGCCATGCAACTCGCCCGCTTGCAAAACGCCGCCAAACCACGCGGCCATGCCCGTGATCGGGGCCACAATCATAATGGCATACAGCACCCAATGCACCGCCTCGCCCGCAATCACCTGCACGCGGGGTTGGCCTGCCAGCGGCGCAGGCACGCCGCGCGTGGCCCGCAAAAACAGCCGCCAGATCGCAAACGCCAAAATGCCAACGCCCGCAATAATATGCCCCCAAACCAGCAGGGTCACGTCTGCCGCGCCAGTTTCGGTAAAGGCGTCCCACGCCTCGGCCATATATTCCCCAAAAACAACCTGAAACAAAATCAAAACGGCAATGCCCCAATGCAGCCAGATTTGCGTGCGCGAATATCCCAGCGGTTTGGCCATAAAACCCTCCTATTGGTTAAGCATAACCTACCATCTGCCTGCCCCGCGCGGGATTCAAGCCAGAAACGCAAAACCCGCGCCATAGGCCGCCGCCCCCGCAAGCGTGGCCAAAACCACCGAACGGCTGGGCAGATACACCGCAAGCACCGCCGCACTGCCCAGCAGGGCAGGCAGGGCGCGCCCGCTTGCAAATTCGGGCAGCATTGATGCCGCAAACAGCGTCGCAATGGCCGCCACCCCCGTGGCCGCAAAAAACCGTGCCAAAGCGCCCTTTTCTGGCATTTTAGCCATATCCAGCCGCATCGGCAGCGCGCGAAACGCCCAAACGAACGCGCCCACGACGGCGATTAGGGCAAAAATCTCATACCGCATCGCGCCGCCCCAAAACCGTGCCCACCAACGCGCCCAAAATCATCCCCCCCATGATCCCCGCCGTGGGGGATACGGCGAAACTTAATCCCACCGTCCCCACCAGCGCCGCCCCAATCACAGGCAGTTCGGCGCGCTGCATGATCGACAGCAGCAGCGCCAAAAACAGCGCCGTCAGCATGAAACTTAACCCTGCATCGACGCTTGGCCATGCGGCCAGCGCCCCTGCCCCCGCCAGCGCGCCCACTGCCGTGCCGCCCACCCATGCCGCATAAGACACCAGCGCCAGCCCCCAAATAAACCCGCCTGTAAACGCTTGGCCGCGCGCAAAGGCCCCCAGCCCCGCACCAAACACCTCATCCGTCAGGCCAAATCCCCATGCCAGCGCGCCCTTGGGCGGCACGCTTTGCCCGCCCGCGCGCAAAAGGCTTGGCCCGTACAGCACATGGCGCAGGCTCATGCCCACTAATGTTGCCACGCTGATCCAAAACCCCGCCCCTGCCGCAATCAGCGCAATAGCCATAAACTGCGCCGCCCCCGAATACATCAGCAGCGACATTACCACCGCCTCAGTGGAGGATAGCCCCGCCTTCGTGGCCGCAACCCCAAAGGAAAAGGCAATGGGAAAATACCCCAGCACAATGGGCGCGCCCACCACCGCGCCGCGCCTGAAATCTTGCGCCATCCGCCGCCCTTTCACTTTGGCCAAAATACCTTGGGGGTGAATGGCCCAAAGGGCCAGAGGGGGCAAGCCCCCTTTGCGCCCTAACCGCTACTGCGCTGCAACTGGGCCGCTACTGGGCCGCTACTGGGCCGCTACTGGGCCGCTGGCAAATATTCCTCCAGCGGCGGGCAAATGCAGATCAGGTTGCGGTCACCAAAGACATTGTCAACGCGGCCCACGGGCGGCCAGTATTTATCAATCCGAAACGCACCGGGGGGAAAGCATCCCTGCGCGCGCGGATATTTCCGCGTCCAATCGGCCACCAAATCTTCCACGGTATGGGGAGCATGGCGCAAGGGGCTGTCCTCGGCCGAAATCTCGCCGGCCTCTACAGCCGCTATCTCGGCGCGAATGGCCAGAAGGGCGGTGATAAAGCGGTCAATCTCGGCTTTGGTCTCGCTCTCGGTCGGCTCTACCATCAGTGTGCCCGCCACAGGCCAGCTCATTGTGGGGGCGTGAAAGCCATTGTCGATCAATCGCTTGGCAATGTCGTCCACGGTCACGCCGCAATCGGCAAAGGGGCGGGTGTCCAAAATGCATTCATGCGCCACGCGCCCTTTATTGCCCATGAACAATATCGGATAGGCCCCTTTTAGACGCGCGGCGATGTAATTGGCGTTCAAAATCGCCACCTTTGTGGCTTGCGTCAGCCCCGCCCCGCCCATCATGAGGCAATAGGCCCATGAAATCAGCAAAATCGACGCCGACCCATAGGGCGCCGCCGAAACCGCGCCGCCCCGCGCGTCGTCGCCACCTTCCGCGCGCGGATCACGCGGAAGATAAGGGGCCAGATGCGCCTTCACCCCAATTGGCCCCATGCCCGGCCCGCCCCCGCCATGCGGAATGGCAAAGGTCTTGTGCAGGTTTAAATGGCTGACATCGCTGCCAATTTCGCCCGGTTTAACCAGCCCCACCAGCGCGTTCATATTCGCCCCGTCCAAATAGACCTGCCCGCCATGCGCGTGGGTGATGCGGCAAATCTCGCGCACTGTTTCTTCAAACACGCCATGCGTGCTGGGATAGGTGATCATGCAGGCGGCCAGCTTTTCCCCTGCCTGTGCCGCCTTACCTTCAAAATCTACCATATCCACATCGCCGTTGGGCGCGGAGTGTACCACCACCACCTCCATCCCCGCCATTTGCGCAGATGCAGGGTTGGTGCCATGCGCCGACATCGGGATCAGGCAGATTTTGCGCTGCATATCCCCCCTTGCGCGGTGATAGGCGGCAATGGTGAGCAGCCCCGCATATTCGCCCTGCGCGCCCGAATTGGGCTGCATCGAAAACGCCTCATAGCCCGTAATCTCGCACAGCTTTTGGGTTAAATCTGCAATCGCCTCGCCGTAACCTTGCGTCTGTTCTGCAGGGGCAAAAGGGTGGATGCTGGAGAATTCAGGCCAGGTGATCGGCATCATTTCAGCCGCTGCATTCAACTTCATCGTGCAGCTTCCCAGCGGGATCATAGCGCGGTCCAGCGCAAGGTCACGATCAGACAGCCGCCGCATATAGCGCATCATTTCCGATTCCGCACGGTTCATGTGGAATACGGGATGAGTCAGATAGGGCGTGTTTCTTAGCATCTGTTCAGGAAAGGCGAGTTCCCCCCGATGTGGCGGCACGCCCTCGATGCCAAAGGCGCGCAGAACGCGGGTTAGAATTTCTTCGGTGGTGGTTTCATCCACTGAAATCCCGACGCGATCCGTGCCCACTTTGCGAAAGTTCAACCCTTCGGCGCGGGCGGCGGCCAAAATACCCGCTTGGCCCACGCCCACCTCGACCGTGATCGTGTCAAAAAAGGCATCTGGGGAAACTTTGGCCCCAGCGGCGCGCAGCGCGCGGGCAAGGCGACTGGCCGAAAAATGCACCCGTTCTGCAATGGCGCGCAGCCCCTTAGGCCCATGAAAAACCGCATAAAATCCCGCCATCACCGCCAGCAGCGCCTGCGCCGTGCACACATTTGACGTGGCCTTTTCGCGGCGGATATGCTGCTCGCGCGTTTGCAAGGCAAGGCGCAGCGCGCGGTGGCCGCGCCCGTCCACCGAAACGCCTACAATGCGCCCGGGCATGGCGCGTTTGTAGTCATCACGGCAGGCGAAAAACGCCGCGTGCGGCCCGCCAAAGCCCAATGGCACGCCAAACCGCTGGCTTGACCCAATGGCAATATCCGCCCCCATCGCGCCCGCATCCTTCAGCAGCACCAGCGCCAGCAGATCGGTCGCCACAATCCCCAGCGCGCCCGCGCTGTGCAAAGCGCTGATTTCAGGCGTAAAATCGCGGATATGGCCGTATGACCCTGGGTACTGAAAAATTGCGCCGAACACTTGTTCAGGAACCATCACCTCTGGCGCGCCCACAGTGACGGGAATGCCCAAGGCCTGCGCGCGGGTTTTGATCACGGCAATGGTCTGCGGATGGCAGCCGTGATCGATGAAACATCCCACAGCCTTGGACTTTGCCACGCGCTGCGCCATGGTCATCGCCTCGGCCGCCGCCGTCGCCTCGTCTAGCAGGCTGGCATTGGCCACTGGCAGGCCCGTCAGGTCAGCCACCATCGTTTGATAGTTCAGCAGCGCCTCGAGGCGGCCTTGGGCACTTTCGGG
>CAMAWZ010000136.1 GCA_945861995.1 Pseudorhodobacter antarcticus | reverse complement strand
ACCAAACCGCCATAGAACAGCGCAAGGCCAGGAACCGTCATCAGCAAAACCAAAACGGTCGAAATGCTCATCCATGCAATGTCGCCGCCATGCACGGCCTTTTCATACACGTAAGGCACCAGCGCAGTATCTTGCGCAAGGGCAGGCATCGCGGCCGCCATCAGGCCCGCAGATGCCAGTGAAAGTCGTTTCTTCATCATCATGATTTTCCTTTTGCCCCCTATCACAGCGCTTCGTCGCCGGTCTCGCCCGTGCGCACGCGCAAGGCGCTTGCCACGTCAAGAACGAAGATTTTACCATCGCCGATTTTGCCCGTGCGGGCGGTTTTGGTGATGGCGTCCACCACCTGATCGACCAGCGCGTCCGATACGACCAATTCAAGCCGCATCTTTGGCACGAAATTCACGGCATATTCTGCGCCGCGATAAATTTCCGTATGGCCCGACTGTGTACCAAAGCCTTTGATTTCCGTCACCATCATGCCACGCACGCCGACGGCGGTCAGCGCTTCGCGCACCTCGTCCAGCTTGTATGGTTTAATGGCAGCAATGATCATCTTCACGTTGCACCCCTTTCGCGCGGGCCCATTAGGGGCCTTGGTACCATCACGCCAATGATGCAGGCGCAGCACAAGATTTGGGTGGCTGAAAAAGGTCGCCCGCACCGCCATGCCCAAAATTTAGGCATTATTATTTGGATAAGCGTAAAAATTGTGCGGTAAGGACGCGCGAATCAGCGTCAGAATGTCTCCACAAGCGCGGCAAAACGGGTTAAGGTGGTGCAAACAAGAAACCAAAGGCAGCGCAGCATGGCAGGATCAAACGGACAGGGTCGCCCCCCCTTGGTGGCAGATCGCCGCTATGGCGCGCCCACCGCGCCGCGCCGCAGTGCAGCAGCCCCGCCGCCGCCGCCCAAAACCCCCAAGAAACCGCGCAAAGCGCCTCGCAAGGCCAGCGGCTCGCGCCATATCATTTTGCGCGTGCTGTGGTTCTTTATCCGCCCGTTTTGGCGCATCTTTGTTTGGCTGATGTGGCGCTTTGGCATTTTGGGCGCATTGGTTTTTGGCGCGATCGTGTTTTATTTCTATGCCCAACTGCCCGACGTCACCGCCCTTTTGGATGCCCGCGCCAAAGGTTCGGTCACGCTGCTAGACCGCAACGATCAAGTCTTTGCTTGGCGAGGCGAGACCTTTGGCGGGCAGATCACATCTGATGATGTCTCCCCGAACTTGCGCAACGCCGTTATCGCCACCGAAGACAAACGCTTTTATCTGCACTTTGGCATCAGCCCGCGCGGCATAGCCTCGGCCATTCGCATCAACCTGTCCGAAGGGCGCGGCCCCTTGGAAGGCAACGGCGGCTCCACCATCACCCAGCAGGTCGCCAAACTGCTGTGCCTTGGCGTGCCTTACGATCCCGCCACATGGAAAACCGAAACCGAGTATGAGGAAGATTGCCGTGGCGGCGGGATTTATCGCAAGCTGAAAGAAATCCCCTATGCCGTGGCGATGGAGTTGAAATATTCCAAGGCCGAAATCCTAACGATCTATTTCAACCGCGCCTATTTGGGCGCAGGCACGCGCGGGTTCGAGGCAGCTGCCCAGCGCTATTTCGGCATTTCCGCCAACCAAGTTGACCCCGCCCAAGCGGCTATGCTGGCGGGCCTTTTAAAGGCGCCCTCGCGTTTTGCCCCCACCAACAACCTTCAACGCGCCCAAGACCGCGCCAATGTGATTGTTGGGCTGATGCAGGAACAGGGATTTCTGGACAAATCCGCAGCCGACGAAGCGCGCAAGTTTCCCGCCGTGCTGTCTCCCGAAGCGCAATCAAAATCAGGCGGCTTTTTCGCCGATTGGGTCATGGAAACCGCCCCCGATTTTCTGACATCAGCCACCACCGAAGACGTGATCATGCGCACCACGCTGGATGTGGATTTGCAGAACAAGTCGGAAGAGGCGCTGAAATTCGTCTTTGAAACCAAGCTAAAAGAAGGCTCAAAGGCGCAAGTCGCCATTGTGGTGATGTCGGCCGATGGCGCCGTGCGCGCCATGGTTGGCGGGCGCGATACCCAAGATGCGGGCAGCTTTAACCGCGCCACGCAGGCCCTGCGCCAAACGGGCAGCGCGTTCAAACCCTTTGTCTATGCCGCCGCGATGGATTTGGGCTGGTCGCCCGCCGATTATGTCGAAGACATTCCAATGACCATCAACATTCCAGGTTCTGGCAATTGGTCGCCCAAGAATTATGATAACGAATACAAGGGTATGATGACCCTAACGCAGGCTTTGGCCGAAAGCCGCAACATCCCAGCGGTCAAGGTATCCGAAGCGATGAGCCGCGACGCGGTGCGCAATGTGGCCGCTGGCTTTGGGATCACGGGCGAAATGGCCGCAGGCCCCGCGCTTGCGCTGGGGGCGTCAGAATCAACGCTGCTGCAAATGACGGGGGCCTATGCGGGCATTCAAAATGGCGGCACGGCGGTCACGCCCTATGGTCTGCGCGCGTTGTCCCTCAAGGGCGAGGCAGAGCCCCTGATTGGCGCAGGCGGCGGCATGGGCGAGCGGGTGATAACCGAACAGGCCGCGCAATACCTGACCTATATGATGACCCAAGTGGTCGAGGCAGGCACAGGCGGGCGCGCCGCGCTGGACGGCTGGCAAGTGGCGGGCAAAACGGGCACCACGCAGGCCGCGCGCGATGCGTGGTTTATCGGCTTTACTGCCGATTATGTCGCGGGCGTCTGGATGGGCTATGACGATAACTCGCCCCTGACAGGCGTGACGGGCGGCGGGATCCCTGCCGAAATATGGCACGAGGTGATGATGCGCGTGCATGACGGCTTGCCGCCCAAGCCCTTGAATATGCTGATCCCAGAGGCGCGCATCCCCCCTGCCCCCACTGCAGACCCGAGCGCGCCGACCATGGCGGCAGACCCGAATGCGGTTGATCCGAACGCGGCCCTTATGCCCATTGCCCAGCCCCCCCAAGGCAGCCAAGGTGGCCAAGGCGCAAACCAAGATGAGGGGCAATTGCAATCGCTGCTAGATCGTCTGTTTGGCAACTGATGCGCGGCGATGCGGCCTTGCCAATTCTGCGGGCAGGCTCTAGTTTAGAACTATTCTAAATATTGGTGCGCCATGCTATCAGCTTTGTCCAACCGCCGCCGCTTTGCCGATTTGTCCCCGCAAGAGGTGCTTGCCCTTGCGATATCCTCTGAAGAGGATGACGCGCGCATTTACCGCAGCTATGCCCAGCGCCTGCGGGGGGATTACCCCGCATCCGCCGCTGTGTTCGATGGCATGTCCGCCGAGGAAGACGGCCACCGCGCCCGCCTGATTGCCATGCACCAAAAACGCTTTGGCGATGTGATCCCCCTGATCAGGCGCGAACACGTTGCAGGGTTCTACGCCCGCCGCCCTGTCTGGCTGGCCGCCAACCTGTCTTTGGACACTATTCGCAACGAGGCCAGCGCGATGGAGGCGCAGGCCGCCGCATTCTATACCCGCGCCGCTGGGGCCACATCCGATGCTGAAACCCGCAAACTGCTGGGCGATCTTGCCGCCGCCGAGGCGGGGCACGAAGCCGCCGCCATTGGGCTGATGGAAACCCATTTGGGCGCAGACGCGCGCGAAGGCGAAGATGCAGGCGCCAAACGCCAGTTCATCCTCACATGGGTGCAGCCTGGCCTAGCGGGTTTGATGGATGGCTCTGTCTCTACCCTTGCGCCCATATTCGCCGTTGCCTTTGCCACGCAAGATACTTGGACAACCTTTCTGGTCGGCCTTGCGGCCTCGGTCGGGGCGGGCATTTCGATGGGCTTTACCGAAGCCGCCCATGATGACGGGGTTCTGTCAGGCCGTGGCAGCCCGTGGAAACGCGGGCTCGCGTCTGGCGTCATGACCACGCTGGGCGGGCTTGGCCACGCCCTGCCCTATCTGATCCCCGATTTCTGGACAGCGACATCCATCGCCGTGGTGGTGGTGTTCATCGAACTTTGGGCGATTGCGTGGATCCAAAACCGCTATATGGAAACCCCGTTCATCCGCGCGGCCTTGCAGGTAGTGCTGGGCGGGGTTTTGGTGTTCGCCGCAGGCGTGCTGATTGGCGGCGGCTGACCCCTTCGCAGGCCGCGCGCGCCGTGCTATTCCTGCGTGTATCTGTGCAACGGAGACGATCATGCGCGCATTCTTGATTGCCATGTTCCTGCTAAGCCATGCCGCCGCCGCCCATGCGGGCGAAATGGAAACCACCGCCCTTTCCCTTATAAATGCCGCCCGCGCCAAAGCAGGCTGCGCCGCGCTTGCCCTTAACCCCAAACTGCAAGCCGCCGCCGCAGGCCATGCCAAAGCGATGGCGCAGCAGAACTTCTTCAGCCACACAGGCAAAAACGGATCGAAACTGAAGGGCCGCATTGACCGCGAAGGTTACGGGTGGAGCGCGATTGCCGAAAACATCGCCGCAGGTCAGACATCGGCCACAGACGTGGTGTCAACATGGCTGGCCAGCGCGGGGCATCAGAAAAATATGCTAAACTGCACCTACACCGAAACGGGGCTATCCGTGGTCTATCAGGCCGATGATGCGCCCATAAAGGGCTATCAATACCCGTTCGAATATTACTGGGTGCAAACCTTTGGACGCCCCTAAACCCCGCCTGCTGATCGATGCCGACGCCTGCCCTGTTAAGGCCGAGGCTGAACGCGTCGCCACCCGTTTTGGCCTTGAAATGCTGCTCGTCTCCAACGGCGGGGTACGCCCCTCGCCCAACCCCTTGGTGCGCAGCGTCTATGTGCCATCGGGGTCAGATCAGGCGGATATGTGGATCGCCGATACTTGCACGCCGCGCGATGTGGTGGTGACATCCGACATTCCCCTTGCCGCCAAATGTTTGGCCAAAGGCGCGCAGGTGATCAAACATAACGGCGAAGTACTGACCACCGCCAATATCGGCATGATCCTTGCCGCGCGCGATTTGATGGCCGATCTGCGCGCCGCTGACCCGTTTTTGGCGGGCGGCGGCAAACCCTTTGCCAAGACCGACCGCGCGCGGTTTTTAGACAATCTAGACCGTATGCTGCGCGCCGCCAGCGGTCGCAATTAGAACAGCCTAGCCCCCCGCCGTGCGCCATAACCGCCCCATGGCACAGGCGCAAAAACCCGAACTGACTGGCATTCTTTTGGCGCTTGGCGGGGGCGTGATGCTGTCGCTGAATGATCTGTCGATCAAGTTTCTGTCAAACGGCTATGCGCTGCACCAAATCATCCTGATCCGCGCCTTTATCAGCCTGATCATCGTCTTCGCCGTCATCCGCGCCACGCGCACGGGCTTTGCCCAACTGATCACCCGCCGACCCCGCGCGCATCTGTTGCGCATGGCCATCGTGATGGTGTCAAATGTGACCTACTTTTTAGGCCTTGCCGTTATGCCCTTGGCCGACGCCGTGGCCACCTCGTTTATCGCGCCAATCCTTGTTACGTTGATGAGCGCGGTGATCTTGGGCGAACGTGTTGGCCCGCACCGCTGGGCCGCAGTGGCCATTGGCCTGTGCGGGGTTTTTGTGATGGTGCGGCCCACCACAGGCGCGCTGCAACCCGCCGCGATTTTGGTGCTGATTTCCGCGCTGTGCTATGCGGGCAGCCACATGATGACCCGCCGTATGCGCGATACCGAATCGGCGATGACACTAAATTTCTATGTGCAAATCGGGTTTATCATTGTGTCCGCCAGCATGGGCCTTTGGGCAGGGGATGGTCATTTGGCCGCCGCCCATACAGGCGGCGCGCTGGAATTTCTGTTCCGCCCTTGGGTCACCCCGCCCCTGCCCGATTGGCCCGCCTTTATTGGCACAGGCCTTGCCGTGGGCATTGGCGGGCTGATGATGAGCCAAGCCTATCGCACGTCTGAGGCCGCCTTGATTGCCCCGTTTGAATATATCGGAATGCCAATGGCCATTTTGTGGGGACTTATGGTGTTTGGCACGTGGCCCGATACGCACGCTTGGGCTGGCATTGGGCTGATCTGCGGCGCGGGGTTTTATACCTTGCTGCGCGAAGGGATGCGGCGCAAGGATGTGGATGTCGCCGCCCCTAGCGGCGATATTTAGCGAAAGGCAAGCTATGCAAATCATCGGGCAGGACGCCGAGGCGCATCTTACATGGGCAGGGTTATTGGGCGCGCTGCAAGCAGGCCACCGCCTGCCCCGCGCCGAAATCGCCGATCTGCTGCTGTCCAACGGCCAAGACAAACTCCTGAACCGCGCGGCCTGGATTGCGGGGCTGGGGTCGCTGGTCAAGGTCGCCACGGTCTATCCAAATAACCCCGCGCGGGGTGTTCCATCTGTCAATGGTGCGGTGAACCTGTTTGACGATGCCACGGGCAGGCTTGCCGCGCTGATCGATTTTCATCTGCTCACCAAATGGAAAACGGCGGGCGATAGCCTGCTAGCCGCCTCGCGCCTTGCCCGCCCCGATGCGCAAAACTTTCTGCTGGTCGGCGCGGGCACTGTGGC
>CAMAWZ010000135.1 GCA_945861995.1 Pseudorhodobacter antarcticus | reverse complement strand
AAGAGGCGATTGTGGTGTTTGACCAAAGCGGGCATTTGTTGTGGTGCAACACGGCCTATAGCACTTTGTGGGATCATGACCCCGCCGCCAGCTTGGGCGATAGCACCATTCGATCTGTGACCGTGCAATGGAAAACCCTGACCGCGCCTACGCAGCTTTGGATAGAGATTGACGAATTTATTCACACTATCGGCAACCGCGAAGCGTGGAGCAAAAACCTGCGCCTGTTGGATGGTCGTTTGCTGACCTGCGCGGTCGCCCCTTTGGCGGCGGGGTCTACCATGGTTGCGTTCCGCGCAACGGGGCCAATGCGCGCTGGCAGCGGTTTGGAACAAGTTTCAAACAGCGCAACGGCGGCGCGCTAGATCACCGCTTGCCAGCGGGGGGGGCTTTGGTAAACATGGCTTATGTCCTTACCCGTCCTAATCCGTAACGCGCCCGATGTGCAGATATTCCTGCCGGATGAGGCAAGCGCCACCCGCTTTGCGCAAATTTGCGCCGATCACCTAGGCGCGGGGGATACGGTGCTGCTGTCGGGCCCAGTGGGCGCTGGAAAAAGCCATTTCGCCCGCGCGGTCATCCGCGCGCATTTGGGACAGCATACCGAAGTGCCCTCGCCCAGCTTTACCCTTGTGAAAAGCTATGAAGCCGAGTTCGAGATTTGGCACGCCGATCTGTATCGGCTAACCCACAGCTATGAGGTGACGGAATTGGGCCTAGAGGACGCAATGGGCAAGGCGCTGTGCCTGATTGAATGGCCCGACCGTTTGGCGCAAATCCCACCCCATGCAATTTCCCTGTCGCTGTCCATGGCAGGCGAAGGCCGCATAGCCCATCTTCGCGGGGCTTGCCCTGCGCTGATTTCTGCGCTGAAATCGGCCTTCTCCGTATGACGCGCATCGCCGAATGTAACGCATTTTTGGAAGCGGTCGGTTGGGCCGCCGCCGCACGCGCCCCGCTTGCGGGCGATGCATCTGCACGCAGCTATATGCGCCTAACGCTGGGCACACAAAGCGCGGTGTTAATGGACGCGCCAGTTGGCGGCGCAGATGACCCTGCGCAGTTTGTGCTGATCGCAAACCACCTGACCGCGCTGGGCCTGTCCGCGCCGCGCTGCATCGCGCAAGATTTGATGCAGGGGTTTTTACTGCTGGAAGATTTCGGCGATGGGGTTTTTGCGCGGCTTTTGCAGGCCGCGCCACAGCGCGAAATCGGCCTGTATTCGGGGGCAATAGATGTGCTGGCCCATCTGCAAAGCCACCCCGCGCCGCAGGGCCTGCCGAACCTGACCGCCACAGATTGGGCTGATGCTGCGATGCTGTCGCTGACGCGTTATTCAGGGGGCATCATGGGGCAAATGCCATCGCTCGATGATCTGCACACCGCTTTAACCAGCGCGATTGCCCGCCATGCGAACGGCCCCCGCGTCCTGATCCTGCGCGATTATCATGCCGAAAACCTGATGCACCTGCCTGCCCGCATGGGCCTTGCCCAAGTGGGGCTGCTGGACTTTCAACTCGCCCAAATGGGGCAGGCTTGCTATGATCTGGTGTCATTGCTGCAAGACGCGCGGCGCGATGTATCGCCAGCAACCCAAGTTGCGATGAAGAGCCGTTTTCTGTCTCTTACTGGCGAGTTAGAGACAGATTTCGCAGCGGCATATGCCACCTTTGGCGCGCAACGGGCCTTGCGGATATTGGGGATATTTGCCCAGCTTTGCACCCATCAGGGCAAGCCGCAATATCTGCCTCTTATCCCGCACGTTTGGCAGCATTTGCAGCAAAACCTTGCCCATCCCGCGCTGAATGATTTGGCAAAAATCTGTGCCCGCGATCTGCCGCAGCCAACCCCCGCCGCCCTGCAACAGCTAAGGTCAAAATGTCAAACCTACCCCTGATGATCTTTGCTGCAGGGTTTGGCACGCGCATGGGCGCGCTGACCAAAACTATGCCAAAACCGCTAATCCCTGTTGCAGGCAAACCCCTGATCGATCACGCCCTAAATGTGGCGCGCGGTGCAGGGGTAGGCAGAATTGTGGTGAACCTGCATTATCTGGGCGATCAAATTGCCGCCCATTTGGCAGGCAAAGACATTGCCCTGTCGTGGGAAAGGGGCGATATTTTGGAAACAGGTGGCGGGCTGCGCGCGGCCCTTCCACTGCTGGGCAAAGGCCCCGTGTTGCTGCTGAATTCTGATGCCGTTTGGACGGGCGAGAACCCGCTGACCCAACTCCTCGCGGTGTGGGATGCCAGCAAGATGGACGCGCTTTTGCTGCTGGCCCAACGCGCGGATGCGCTGGGCCACAGCGGCGCAGGTGATTTCCTGATCGCCCCTGATGGCCGCCTAAGCCGCGCCAAAGGGCGCGAAACCCCGATTTATCTGGGCGCGCAAATTCTGAACCCTGCGACCTTGGCCGAATTGCCGCAAAATGTCTTTTCTTTGGGTCTAATCTGGGACAAGCTGATCGCACAGGGGCGCGCCTTTGGTACTTTTCACAATGGTGGTTGGTGCGATGTTGGCAGCCCAGACGGTATTGCAATTGCGGAAAGGCTGCTGCGTGTTTGACGCCAAAACAACGCCCACCACCCCCCGCATTTTCGCCCTGCCCCCTGGCTGCGATTTTCCCAAACTCGCGGTCGCAGGATTGCAGGCACGGATGGCCAGCGCCCCGCCCGAGGCGATGGCCCGCGTGACGTTGTACCTGAACACCAACCGTATGCAGGCGCGCGTTGCGCAAATTTTCACCAGCCAGGGGGCGCAGTTTCTGCCCCGTTTGCGGTTGCTGACACAGGTGGATCAAGACCCGCGTTTGGTGCGAAGTACGGCCACTTCGCCGCTGCGT
The DNA here is from genome assembly GCA_945861995.1 of Pseudorhodobacter antarcticus. Classification (GTDB taxonomy): domain Bacteria; phylum Pseudomonadota; class Alphaproteobacteria; order Rhodobacterales; family Rhodobacteraceae; genus Cypionkella; species Cypionkella antarctica_B. Next base: position 3,720 of record CAMAWZ010000135.1, on the reverse strand, counting down.
CGGCAATTGGAAATCTCTACCCTGATCGCGGCTTTGCTTCAGGCGCAGCCCGATCTGGCCCCGCGTTCGGCGACCTTTGATCTTGCCATCAGCTTGTCGCGCCTGCTGGATGAAATGCAAAGCGAGGGGGTATCGCCGCAGGCCATTTCCGCGTTGGATGTGGGCGATTATTCTGCCCACTGGGCGCGCACGCAGGACTTTCTACGCATCGTCGCCCCCCTGTTTGCGGCGGGAGATGGGCCAGAGGCACGGCGGCGCGCAGCCGTGGCCGCCCTGTCTGCCCTGTGGCAGGCCAGCCCGCCGCAAGACCCCGTGATCATTGCAGGCACGACAGGTTCTCGCAAAGCCACGGCCGAATTTATGCAGGCAATTGCCGCCCTGCCACAAGGCGCGATCATTTTGCCCGGCTATGATTTTGATCTTCCAGAAGCGGTGTGGCGGCATATGGATGACGCGCTGACCAGCGAAGACCATCCTCAGTTTCGCTTTCGCCACTTGATGGATCAGATCGGCTTTACCCCCAGCGATGTGCAGCCTTGGGTTGATACACCCGCGCCCGCGCCCATGCGCAATGCATTGGTGTCGCTGGCGCTGCACCCTGCCCCCGTGACTGACCAATGGCTGCGAGATGGCCCGATGCTGCCCGATTTGGTGCAGGCGACGGCGGGGCTAACGCTGCTGCAAGCCCCCTCGCCACGGGCCGAAGCGCTGGCCATTGCCCTAATCTTGCGCAAAGCCGCCGAAGATGGGGTCAAAGCTGCGCTGATCACGCCAGATCGCGGGTTATCGCGGCAAGTGACCGCTGCGCTGGATCGGTGGGCCTTGGTGCCCGACGATTCGGGTGGTCGGCCCTTAGCCCTGTCGGCTGCGGGGCGGTTTTTGCGGCAAATTGCAGCGCTGCGCTGCGAGGCGTTGACCATTGACCGCCTGATCGATCTGCTAAAGCACCCGTTGACTGCATCGATAGAAGGGCGGGGTAGACACCTTTTGTTGACGCGCGAATTGGAATTGCACCTGCGCCGCAATGGCCCTGCCTTTCCAGATTTTACGATGCTTAGCGGGTGGGCCGCCGCGCGCGCGATACCGGGCGCCGCTGACTGGGCCGCACTGCTAAAGCCACTGTTTTCAGCCCGCTGCGATAGCGCGCCGCAGCCCTTGGCGCATCACGTCGCCAGCCATATTGCGCTGGCCGAGTCCATCGCGGGCGGCCCAAATTCTGCCCTATGGGCCGAGGTGGCAGGCATTGCCGCCCGCGCTTTGCTGGGCGAGTTGACCGCCGAGGCTGATGCAGGCGGCACGATGACAGCACAGGATTACCGCCAGCTGTTCGACACGCTGATCCAATCGCGCCAATTGCGCGAACCCCAAATCGCCCATCCAAACATTCTGATTTGGGGCACGATCGAGGCGCGGGTGCAGGGCTGTGATCTGGTTATCTTAGGCGGGCTGAATGATGCGATTTGGCCCAAATCGCCCGAACCTGACCCGTGGCTCAACCGCAAAATGCGCAAGGACGCTGCACTTTTGCTGCCCGACCGCCAAATCGGCCTTGCAGCGCATGATTTTCAGCAAGCGATTGGCGCACCAAAGGTTGTGCTTAGCCGCGCCACGCGCAATGCCGAGAGCGAAACGATCCCCTCGCGCTGGCTGAACCGCCTGACCAATCTGATGCAAGGCCTGCCGCAGAAAAACGGGCCGCAGGCATTGGACGCAATGTGCGCGCGCGGGGCAGAATGGCTGGCGATGTCGCGCGCGCTGGATTTGCCCAGCGCGGCGATGCTGTCCGATCCCGCCTTACGGCCCAGCCCCCGCCCAGCGCCCGTGCCACCGCTGGCCGCGCGTCCCCGCGAATTGCCCGTAACGGCGATGGAGCAGCTGATCATCAACCCCTATCACGTTTACGCGCGCTATATCCTTGGCCTGCAACCGCTGGCCCCCCTGCGCGCGCAGGCAGATGCACGCGATCGCGGTATGGTCGGGCATAAGATTCTGGAAACCGTCGTCAAAACCCGCCCCGAAGATGAAAACCGCGACGCCGCCCGCGCGCGGCTTCAAGACATCGCGGCGCAGGTTTTTGGTGACCAGATTCCCTTTCCAGCCACGCGCGCGTTGTGGCTGGCCAAACTGATGCACGTGGCCGATTTCTTTTTGGATCAGGATCAAAAACACGAAGGCACAACGCTGGCCGTGGAAAAGAAAGGCCGCTATGCCCTTCCTGATTTGGATTTTACCCTAACAGGTACGCCTGACAGGATTGACCGCCTGCCCGATGGCCGTTTGCATTTGATTGACTATAAAACAGGCGCTGCCCCGTCAAAGGATGAACAGGCCCAGCATCGCAAACAATTGCATTTCGCCGCCGTCATGGCCGAAAATGGCGGCTTTCCCGCGCTTGGCCGCGCGCAGGTGGCCAAGATTAGCTATATTTCCTTGGCGCGCGGCACGAAGGCCATTGAAACCGATCTTAGCCCCGATGATCTGAGCGCCGAGGCGCAAATCTTGCATGACCTGGTCGCAGCTTATCTGCGCCCAGACGCGGCATATACCGCAAGGCGCGCCGATTTTCGCGCAGGCTTTGATGGCGACTATGATCACCTGATGCGGTATGGCGAATGGCAGACCAGCGATTTTGCAGTGACCATCCCTGTTGGGCAGGAGGGCGGCGATGATAAATGACGCAACCCTAGCACAGCACAACGCCGCCAATCCCGCCACCAGCACGTGGCTGTCGGCTAATGCGGGGTCTGGCAAAACCAAGGTTCTAATCGACCGCGTGGCGCGGCTGCTTTTATCGGGTGTCTCGCCCCAACATATCTTGTGCCTAACCTATACCAAAGCCGCCGCGACCGAGATGCAGAACCGTCTTTTTGAACGTTTGGGCGCTTGGGCGATGATGCCTGAACCTGCCTTGCGCACGGCGCTGAAAGATTTGGGCCATGGCGATGGCGCGCCGCTGGCCGCCGCCGATTTGGCCCATGCCCGCCAGTTGTTCGCCCGCGCCATTGAAAGCCCAGGCGGTCTGCGCATTCAAACCATCCACAGTTTTTGCGCAACCTTGCTGCGCCGCTTTCCCCTTGAGGCGGGGGTTTCGCCCGCGTTTCAGGAAATGGATGACCGCGCCGCGCGCATTTTGCGCGAAGATATCATCGAAGAAATGGCCCAAACCCTTGCGCCTGACAGTGTGCGGGATGTCGCGCGCCATTATTCGGGCAGCGATTTTCACGGGCTGATGGCCGCGATAGCGGGCGAGGCTGATGGCTTTGCGCGACCGCTCACTTTGGCGCAGGCCAAACAGATGTTCGGCCTAAGTGGAAACGAGACCGAGGCAGGACTGGTTGACCAAGTTCTAATGGGCGACGGTGCGCGGGTTGTTTCGGCACTTCTGCCCTATCTAAAGGCAGGGTCGGTAACCGATGTAAAAGCCGCCGACAAATTGGGCGCAATTGATCTTTCGCGGCAGAAAACTTCTGTTTTGGCAGGGTTAGAAAGTGTTTTTCTGTATGGGGAAAGCGCAGCCAAAGCCTTTGGTGCGAAAACTGACAAGTTTCCAACCAAAGCCACCCGCACCGCGTTGCCGCCTGAATTTTCGGCGCAACTGGATGCGTTCATGCTGCGCGTCGAGGCTGCGCGCCCCCAGCGCATTGCTTTGTCTGCCGCCCAAAAGACCGCCGCCTTGCACGCCTTTGCAGGGCAATTCTTGCCGCTTTATGCCCGCGCCAA